>NZ_JBSHAP010000115.1:0-29406 GCF_053611565.1 Kitasatospora sp. NPDC054795 | reverse complement strand
CGCCTACAGGGTGAGCAGGGCGCGGCGGGCCAGGGTGGTGTCCCGCAGGGGCTTGAGGGCGAGGCGGACCAGGGCCAGGGCGTTGTCGTCCCCGGCGATCCGATTGGCGCTCAACTCGCCGCAGGACAGGCACTGGTGGATGATCATCCATTCGCCGTCGGCGCGGACCGACAGGCTCAGCGCGGTCATCCGGCCGCCGCAGTCGGCTGCCCGGTCACCCGGTGTCCGGCCGTCGACATGACGGCTGGCCAGGCAGTTCGGGCAGTGGTTGCGGTGGGCGCTGCCGGGGGCGTCCACCGGGACGTCCAACCGGCAGTCCACGCAGCGGAAGGCGTGCGCCCGGTGGCCGCCCCGTCCGTGCAGGACGTCCTTGTACCGTTGCGGGCGGGGTTCCCGCCGGCCCCGGCCGCCGGTGTTCCTGTGTCGTGGCACGGTTCGGTGCTCCCTCCTCTCCGCGCGGTTCAGAGGGTGCCGAACGCTTCGAGCGGGAACGGCGGTTGGGCGAGCGGCCGGACGGCCATCCGCATCAGGACGAGCTGGTTGTCGTCCGTGCGGACGGGCGTGGACGTCAGCTCGTCGCAGCGCACGCACCGGTGGACGACCGTCCAGTCACCGGTGCGCAGCACGGCGATGGCGATCGGCGACATCCGGCCCAGGCACTCACTGGGACCGCCCTCGACGTGGTCGAGGACGTGCCGTGAATGCAGGCAGGACGGGCAGTGGTTGCGCCGGGAGCCGTCGGCGGCGCAGATGGAGACGGTCAGACCGCACCAGGTGCAGGCGAAGGTGGAGGTCTTCGGAACGGGGGGCGTGCTGGAGGTGCTGGACACCCGGGGTGCTCCTTGCTGAGGGGGTTCTGCGATGGCAGCAAGAGCAGGCCGAGTGGCCTCGACGGTTCGTCGGGCGGTGGTCGTCAGCCGGCGTGGCGAGGCGCACTCGGCGCGAGGCGGGACATCAAGACACCCTCTCCGGTCGGGCGGTGGCCCGGGTCGATCGGTACGGAACGGCATCAGCGTAACCACACCGGTCGCACGGGCGCCAACGGATTTCCGTGCCAACGGATTTCCGTGCCACCGACCCTCGCTGCCACGACGGGGATAAGGGCGCGCACGATGTCCGTATGCAGATGACCAACGTGCCGCGGCCGGCGACCCCAGACGACGCTTCGGCCGTCAGCCGAATACTGGCCCTGGCCTTCGCCGACGACCCGATGATGTGCTGGTTCTTCCCCGACCGGGCCACCCGGCAGGCGGGGCTGGGCGGTTACTTCACCACGCTGTTCACCCGGCAGTACGGTCGGCACGGGGTGTGCGAGCGGACCGCGGACGCGGCCGCCTTCTGGATACCGCCGCGGGCGCAGGACAAGGCGGTCCCGGACGAGGAGACGCTCCGGGAGCTGGCGGGGCTCCTCGGCGACCGGGCCGAGCCGTTCCGGCGCTCCGTCGGGGCGGCCGCCGCCAACATGCCGCAGGAGTCGCACTGGTACCTGGCGGTCATCGGCGCCGACCCGGTCGCCCGGGGCCGGGGGCAGGGCGGGGCCCTGCTGCGCTCCGGACTGGCCAAGGCCGACGCGGACGGGCTGCCCGTCTATCTGGAGTCCTCCAAGGAGGAGAACCTGGCGGTGTACGGACACTTCGGCTTCGAGGTGCTGGAGGAGGTCCGGCTGCCGGAGGGCGGGCCGGCGCTCTGGGTGATGCGGCGTGCGGCCCGCGCGTAGGGGCGTGTCAGACACGCCCCAGTGCCCTCCGTCGCCGTGGCCCCCGCTCCCGCCCGGGTCCCGGGCCGCGGTCAGTCGTCGACGGGCAGCTCCGCCGGGACGGCGAGCACGTCGACCAGGGCCTCGCCGCGCAGGACGGTCAGCGGCAGCGGGCGGCCGATGGCGTCGGCCAGCATCAGGCGCTGGAGGGCCTGGGCGCTGCCCATCGGCTCGTCGGCGGCGGTGAGCAGCAGGTCGCCCTCGTGCAGCCCGGCGCGGTCGGCGGGCGCGCCGGGCACCACCTCGACGATGCGCAGGCCGGTGGGCTGCCCGGTGCGGTGGCGCAGGGCGGGCGGCAGGGGTGCGGGCACTCCGGCGAGGCCGAGGTAGGCGCGGCGGATCCGGCCGTCGGCGAGCAGGGTGGCGACGATCCGGCGGCTGGTGGCGTCGATCGGGACGGCCAGGCCGAGCCCGTTCCCGGCCACCGCCGTGGTGATGCCGACGACCTCGCCGTTCGCGGTGGCCAGCGCGCCGCCGGAGTTGCCCGGGTTGAGTGCGGCGTCGGTCTGGATCACGTTGTCGATCACCCGCGCGGTGCTGCCGGAGCGGGCCGGGATCGAGCGGCCGAGCGCGCTGACCACGCCCGCCGTGACCGTCCCGGCCAGCCCCAGCGGGTTGCCGACGGCGACGACCAGCTGTCCGACCCGCAGGCCGGTCGCCTCGCCGAGTGCCACCGGCTTCGGGGTCGGCCCGTCGGCGCGCAGCACGGCGAGGTCGGCGAGCGGGTCGGTGCCGATGGTGTGGAACGGGGAGGTGGTGCCGTCGGCGAAGGCGAGTGTCCCGGCGTCGGCGTGGCCGACGACATGGGCGTTGGTGAGCAGGAACCCGTCCTCGGTGAAGACCACGGCCGAGCCCAGCGCCGTGCTGAACCAGCCGCCCCGGCCGCGCCGGGGGACCTGCAGCGCGGCGACCCGCGGGGTCAGCGTGGCGGCCACGGTGGTGACGATCAGGGAGTAGGCGTCCAGCGGGGCCTGGGCCTCGGGGGCCGGGCCCGGCCCGGGGAGCGTGTCGGCCATGGTGCTCACCCTTCTCGCGGGCGTGGTTCTCACGATGGCACCAGGTGGCAACAACGCCGGGGCGCCCGGTCTTCCGCGTTCTTGCGCAGGTGCCGTCCTGACGCGTTCTTGACGTGCGGAAAATTCCCAAGAGAAGGAAAAGCAGGAATATAGTTTGAGTAAAGCCGCAGTCGTGGGAGGGGCCGATGGACACGACCATGCTGGAGCCGGACTGGCACGCGCTCGGCGGGCCGGGGGACGGGCCGCTGGGGACGGAGCACCTCCTGGTCGCCGTGGCCGGGGAGACGGGCCCCGCCGGTGCGGCCCTCGCCGCGGCCGGGGCGGGGGCGGACACCCTGCGCGCCCTGGTCCGGGGGCGGAAGGGGCGCTGGACGGCCGACGACGGGCCCGCCGCCGTGCCCGGCCGGGAGGCGCCCGGCGCCGTCGGGGCGGACGGCCGGCCGCTGAGCGGGGCCGCCGCCCGGGCACTCGCCGTGGCGACGGAGCACGCCCGCCGGGACGGCGAACCCGCCTGCACGGCCGCACACCTGCTGCGCGCCCTGCTCGCCGACGGGAACGCCGAGCACGGCGGCGGGCGCGACGGGAATGGCGCGAACGGCGGCGGGCGCGACGGGAATGGGGCGAACGGAGCGAACGGCGGCGGGCCCGGCGACCGGACCCGCGCCGCCGAACTGCTGCGCGCGGCCGGCGTCGCGCCGCAGGCCGTCCTGGACCGCCTCGACGGTGCCGTGCGCCAGGGCGGTGACCTCGACCCGCTGCTCCACCCCACCCGGGAGACGCTGCTGGCCCGCCGCGGCCACCGGGCCCCGCGCTGGAAGCGCCTGCTGCGGCCGGGCCCGTCCGGCCCGGCGGCCTGGATCCGGCCGGAGGCCGACGCCCAGGCCGAGCGCCTCGGCCGCCGGACGCCCGGCACCGAGCACGTCCTGCTCGCGCTGCTGGCCGTGCACGAAGTGGCCCGCCACGAGCCGGGGTTGGCGGCGGAGGACGGCGCCGGCGAGCTGCTCGCCGGGCTCGGCCTCGACTACGCCCGGGCGCACGCCGCGCTCGACTCCGGTGGGGTGACGCTGCCCGCCGACCCGCGCGCGGTCGAGGCCTACCTGACCGAGACCGCAGGTCAGGGCACCGATCGGCTGGTCCGGGCGTTGCTGGAGGAGGACACCCGGGCCCGGCGTCTGGTCGAGGCCCTGCGCGGCTGAGCCGCCGGCGGGTCGGTGAACCGCGACACGGAGAAGAGAGGAAGGGACACCCGATGCACGTCACCCTCGCCGAGGAGCTGATGCTGCTGTCGCTGGACGACGAGTCCGGCGTGGCGAAGGACGCCCCCACCGTCGCCTGGGCCGCCGCGGGCGGCATCCTGGCCGAGCTGGTGCTGGCCGGGCGGGTCGCGATCGAGGACGGCCGGCTCACCGTCACCGACCGGACCCCGACCGGGGAGCCGCTGGTGGACGGCCGGCTGGCCCGGCTCGACGCGTGGGCCGCCGGCCGCCGCTCCGGCAAGGCCAAGGCGGGCGACTGGCTGACCAAGGACCGGTCCACGGCGGTCACCGACACGGTCGGGCGGCTGTGCGAGCGCGGCCTGGTGGTCGAGGAGCGGCGCCGGGCGCTGGGCCTCTTCCCGGTCCGCCGCTACCCGGAGGCGGACGGCAGTGTGGAGCGGGAGCTGCGCGGGCGGCTGGCCGAGGTCGTGCTGAACGGCGCCGAACCGGATCTGCGCACCGCCGCCCTGGTGGCCCTGTTGCACGGTTCCGGGCTGCACCGGCTGGCCTTCCCCGAGCTGCCCCGCAAGCAGGTCGAGCCGCGCTTCGCCGAGATCGCCGCCGGTGACGGGGCGGCCGAGTCCGTCCGCGAGGCGATCCGGGCCGTGCAGCTCACCATGGCCGCCGTCTCCATCGCGGCCACCGTGGCGGCGACCACCGCCGCCACCGTCTGAGCACGCCGGGCGGGCTGCCCGCGGAGCCGTGCGGGCTGCCCGCCCGTGCAGGCCACGCTCGTGCGGCCCGCCCGCCCGTCCGTGTGCGCCGCCCCGTTCGGACCGTTCAGAGCACCGCGGCGCCGAGGGTGATCGAGCCGAGCACCACCAGCAGCCCGAGCGCGAGGAACCCGTACTCCAGCCCGGCCCGCTCCCGCCCGTCCACCAGCACCTGCCGCGGGTCCGCCGGGTCGTAGCGGACCGGGACGAAGCCGCCGTCCGGCAGCGGGTGGCGGGCGGTGGAGGGGACGGGGGAGAAGACCTCGACCACCCGGCCGTCCTCGGTCTCGAACTGGAGCAGCGGCCGCGGTGGCAGCGTGCGGTCCTCCGGTGCCGGGGCGCGTTCGCGCACCAGCGCCCGCACCGGAACGCCGACCCGGCGCAGCCGCCGCAGTTCGCGCAGGCCGACCACCCCGGCGAGGTAGGCGACCACGCCGCCCAGCGCACCGAACACCACCACGGCGAACCCGGCCGTTCCGCCCACCGCCGCCTCCCTGTCCGAGACTCCCCCCAGGGCTTCAGTATCACGCTGCCGGGGCGCTCTTGACGTCCCGGAATGGTCCAGTCCACGCTGAGTGACGGCATGTTCCTGCCACCACCGCGCCGCCCGCCGCCCCGCCCGGCCCCGACCACCGCAAGGAGCACCGTCCGTGACCAAGCGCCCCGCCGTCCTCGCCGCGCTCACCGTCCTCACCCTCGGCTGCGCCGCCCCCGCGGCCGTGGCCGCCCACCCGGCCGCCCCCGAGGCCGTCGCGGCCGTCGTCAAGGTCGCCACCGCCAAGCAGCTGCAGAGCGCGATCGCCGCCGCCGTGCCCGGCCGGACCATCCAGCTCGCCGACGGCACGTACTCCGGCAACTTCAAGGCCACCGCCCCCGGCACCGCCGCCGCCCCGATCACCCTCACCGGCTCGGCGAAGGCCGTCCTCACCACCCCCACCGGCGGCGGCTACGGCCTCCACCTCGACGGCGCGAGCTACTGGACCGTCCAGGGGCTGACCGTCACCGGCGCCCAGAAGGGCATCATGGCCGACTCCGCGGACCACGTGGTCATCGACGGGGTGACGGTCCACCACACCACCATGGAGGGCGTGCACTTCCGCAACTCCAGCGCCTACGGCACGCTGCGCAACTCGCGCATCCACGACACCGGCCTCGGCCGGGACGGCATGGGCGAGGGCGTCTACGTCGGCACCGCCAACACCCTGACCGACCGCAGCGACCACGTGCGGATCACCGGCAACACCTTCGGCCCGAACATCGGCGGCGAGAACGTCGACCTCAAGGAGGGCACCACCGGCGGCCTGGTCTCCGGCAACACCTTCGACGGCGACGGCCTCACCGGACGCAACTCCGACGACTCCTGGGTCGACGTCAAGGGCAACGACTACGTCATCGAGAACAACACCGGCCGGCGCACCACCGACGACGGCTACCAGACCCACAGCCTCCGGCCGGGCTGGGGCTGCGGCACCGTCTTCCGGGGCAACCGCTCCGACCTCACCGGCGCCACCGGCCCGGACCGGTACGCGATCGACGTGACCGACTACGACGCGGCGACGTGCAAGGTCACGATCGGCGCGGGCAACACCGTCACCGGGGGCCGGGGCCTGGTCAACCCCGGCGTCCCGGTGGGGTGATCGCCGGCCGGTCGGTCACACGTCCCCGAGCGGCACGCTCGGGTCGGCCAGTGCCTCGGTGTCCACCACCCGCCCCGAGCGCACCAGTTCGCGGATCGGGTCGGTGACGTCCCAGACGTTGACGTTCATCCCCGCGAGCACCCGGCCGCCGGACAGCCAGAACGCGATGAACTCGCGGGTGGCCGGGTCCCCGCGGAACACCACCCGGTCGTAGCCGTCCGGCTCGACGTAGCCGACGTACTCCGCGCCGAGGTCGTACTGGTCCGTGAAGAAGTAGGGAACGCGGTCGTAGACGGCGTCCTCCTGCCCGAGCAGGGCGCGGGCGGCCGTCTGCGGCTGGTTGAGGGCGTTGGCCCAGTGCTCGACCCGGATGTGCCGCTCGAACAGCGGGTGGTAGGCGTTGGCGACGTCGCCGGCCGCGTAGACGTCCGGGTCGGAGGTGCGCAGGTGTCGGTCGGTCCTGACGCCGTTGTCGATCTCCAGCCCGGCCGCCTCGGCGAGGCCGGTGGCGGGGGAGATGCCGATGCCGACCACCACCGCGTCGGCGGCCACCGTCGTGCCGTCCGCGAGCCTCACGCCGTTCACCGTGCCGCCCTCGCCGGTCAGTTCGGCCACCTTGACGCCGAAGCGCAGGTCCACGCCGTGCTCCCGGTGCAGGTCGGCGAAGACCTGGGCGACCTCCCGGCCGAGCACCCGCAGCAGCGGCAGTTCGAGCGCCTCCAGCACCGTCACCTCGGCGCCCGCCTCCCGGGCCGCGGCCGCCACCTCCAGCCCGATCCAGCCCGCGCCGATCACCGCGATCCGGGCCCCCGGCCGCAGCGCCGCCTTGATCCGGTCGCTGTCCTCGACCCGGCGCAGGTAGAGCACCCCGTCCTGCTCCGCGCCGGGCACCGGCAGCCGGCGCGGCACCGAGCCGGTGGTCAGCAGCAGCTTGGCGTACTCCACCCGGCCGTCGTCGGCGAGCGTCACGGTGTGCCCGGCCGGGTCGATCGAGGCCACCGCCGTGCCCAGGCGCAGCGTGACGTCGTGCTCCGCGTACCACTGCGGCGGGTGGACGTAGATCTTCTCCCGGGGTGTCTTCCCCAGCAGGTAGCCCTTGGACAGCGGTGGCCGCTCGTACGGGAGCTCGTGCTCGTCGCCGATCAGGACGATGCCGCCCCGGTACCCGGCCTCGCGCAACGCCTCGGCCGCCTTCGCGCCGCCCAGGGACGCCCCGACGATGACGACCGGGCGCTGCCGCCCGCCGTCCGCTCCGGTGGTCCCGGTGTCCGTGCCCGCCATGCTCGACTCCTCGTTCTCCGGCCGTGATCGGGGTCAGCCTGCCGCCGTGCGGGTGGTCTGTCGAGACCGCGCCTGGCGCGCCGCGCCGCGCTCGCCCGTACGAGTGAATGTGACCCCGGGGCGGGCCTCAGCCGGTCATCGCCTCCCTCACCAGTGCGGTGTCGGTGAACTGCTCGAAGCGCACGATCCGGCCGCCGCGCACGGTGAAGCGGTGGGCGATCCGGACCGCGAGCGGTTTTCCGGTGCTCTTGTGGACCGCCGTGTAGCGGCCCAGCACCACCACGGTCTCGCCGTCCACCACATAGGTGTCGTCGTGGGCCGTCCAGTCGTCCCACTCGGCGGCCAGCCGCTCCATCACATGGGTGGTGACGCCCTTCGGGGTGCGGTAGGTGCCGGCCAGCGGGAAGCCGGCCATCTCGGTCCACTCCACGTCGTCGGCCAGGGTGGCGCGCAGCGCGGCCAGGTCGCCCCGGGCGGACGCCAGGTACTGGCGGCGCACCACGTCGGCGGGGGCGGACGACTCGGCGAAGGAGGAGACGTCCCGGGGGATCTCGATCATCGTCCGCTCACCCCCAGGCCATCTCGCCCATGGCGACCTTGGTGCCGATGTCCACCGCGATCCGCAGCCCCAGCTTCGGGAAGCGCCGCTCCAGCGACTCCTTGGCGGAGGCCGCGTCCGGGGCCCGGCCGATCTCGGTCTCGAAGGCGCGCAGGTAGGCCCGGGTGTGGTCGACGGCGTTCAGGTCGGTGGGCGCGCCGGCGATCCGGTGGCCGGCCGCCACCCAGGTCGGGTGGAGCGCCTCGATGCCGTCCAGCAGATCGATCCAGGCGGCCCGTTGGGCGGAGGTCGGGGTGTCCGCCGTCCACACGTGCAGGCCCTCGAAGAGCAGCACCCCGCCCAGCACGGCGCGGTGGTGGTGCTGCCAGAGGTAGTGCCGGTCCGGCAGGTGGAAGTCGGCGCCGCGCAGCTCGAAGCGGTGGCCCTCGAAGACCAGCTCGTCCCCGTGCAGCACCTCGGGCCGCACCAGCCGGGTGGGCAGCTCCGGGCCCAGGTGCGCCCAGGCGCGCAGCTTGGCCTCGTACGTCTCCTGGATGTGTTCGACGGTGGAGGCGGTGGCCAGGAAACGGGCCTGCGGGAAGGCCTCCTGGACCTCCTGGGCGCCGAAGTAGAAGTCCGGGTCGCCGTGGCTGACGAAGACGGTGGTCAGCCGCTTGCCGCTCGCCCTGATCCGTTCCACCAGGCGGCGCCCGTCCGAACGGGTGAACCCGGCGTCCACCAGCAGGACGTCGTCCGGGCCGGTGACCAGGACGGAGGTCTTGTTGAGCGAGCTGTCGGGGGTGTCGACGATCTCGAAGTCGAGCGCGCTCATGCGCCCACCCCGCTCCGCTCGGCGGGCGCTTCGCGCAACGCGCAGCGCTCGATGGTCCGCTCACTGCGTTCGCTCACGTTCGGTGTCCTTCCTCGGGCCGGGCACGCCTCGCCGTCAGCATCGGCGGTCCGCGGCCCGTCCGCATCCGGAGCCGGAACACCTATTGGCGGCTCCAGAGCGTGAGGTCGCTGCTGGTGGCCACCGCGAGGGTCCGGCCGCTCGGGGAGAAGCCGGCCGCGCGGAAGGCGGACCGGTCGGAGTCGAGGACCAGCCACCAGCTCTCGCCGTGCTCGCCCTGCCACGGCCCCCGGCCGCTGGCGAGCAGCACCCGGTGGTGCGGCCACTCCGGGGCGACCACCTCGATGTGCCAGCCGCCCTCGGCGGCCGTGTGCAGCCCGCCGCCCCACGTGCCCGCGACCGGGATGCGCACGTCCGCGACCTGGCCGAGGCCGGGGCAGGAGAGGTCCAGGCCGTCCGGATCCTCGGCGGGCTCGTGGTCGCGGGCCAGCTTGAGGCCGGTCACCGCGTCGAACAGGCCGTGGCCGTTGTGCGAGACCGTCAGCACCAGGTCGTGTCCGCTCTCGGGGTGGACGGCGAAGCCGATGCCGAGCAGTCCGCCGACCGCGATCAGCCCCCGGCCGACCGGCCGCCACGGCTCCGGCGGGGCGGTCACCCCGGCGGCCATGATCCGGTCGCGGAGGTGCTGCTGGTGCGGGGTCAGGGCCATGCAGCCGATCATCCCACCGGGGCGTTCCCGCCGCGCCGGCCCGTCGGCGCGGCGCTCCTCCGGTCCTCCTCCGGTCCTCCTCCGACGCTCCCTCCGGTCAGTGGGCCGGACCCAGCCGCAGCACCGCCAGCGCCCCCAGCGCGGTGGCCGCGGCCAGCGGCACCCACAGCTGTCCGGAACCGCCCGCCAGCAGCGCCGTCAGCACGGCCGGGGCCGCCGCCCGGCCCACCCCCGCCGACAGCTCCCAGCGCGCCAGCGCCCGCCCCAGCAGATGCGGCGGGGCGACGGACGCCACCAGCGCCGTGCCCGAGCCGGTGTAGAGGATCTCGCCCAGCGTGTACAGCACCGAGACCGCCGCGATGCCCACCGCCCCCGGCACGCCGCCCAGCGAGCCGACCGCCCAGAAGCCCAGGTACGACACCGCCAGCAGCGCCCCCGAGGCGGCGAGCACGACGTGCCGCGGACGGTCCGCCAGCCGCAGCACCAGCGCCAGCTGCAGGGCGATCACCAGCACCGTGTTGCCGACGAAGATGCCCGAGGACCACGCCGGCGAGGCGTGCAGCCGCAGCACCAGCAGCGCGGGCAGCGCCACCTCCAGCACGTCGAAGCAGAACGCGTACGGCAGGTTGGCGACGCCCAGCAGGGTGATCCGGCGCAGCGGCTCCGCCCGCTCCGGCGCGTCCGCCGGCCGGTCCTGGCGCGGAGCCCGCACCCGCAGCGAGCCCACCAGGACGGCCGCGCCCAGGCAGGCCGCGCCCGTCACCCCGGCCAGCAGCCGGATCGCGCCCGCCCCGCCGCTCACCGCCAGCGTGGCCAGCAGCGCGCCCGCACCCAGCCCGGCGTTGCGCAGCGACCGCCCGGCCGCCAGCGCGGCGTCCCGCAGCCGGCCCTCGGTCAGGGTGCTCACCACCGCCGCGTGGGTGGTCGGCCAGGACTGGCTGCCCACCCCGAACAGCACCGCCGCCGCCGTGAACCCCGGCAGGCCGTCCGCGAGCAGCAGCGTCAGCGCGCCCGCCGCCCGCAGCAGCAGGGTGGCGGCGGCGGGCAGCGTCCGGGCGCCGCGGTCGATCCACCGGCCGGTCAGCGGCACCACCAGCAGGCCCGCCACCATCCCGGCCGAGAGCGCCAGCCCGGCCGCACCCGCGCCCAGGTGCAGCATGCCGACGCCGTACAGCAGCAGGAACGGCCGCAGCAGGCCGCCGCCCACCGCGTCCACCGCCAGTGCGACGGCGTACCGGGGCCCGCCGGCCGCGGTCAGCAGGCTCAGCAGCGCGGACGGGCTCCGGCGGCCCGGGCCGGCCGGCGGAGCGGGTGGCCCGCCGTGGCGGTCGGCGGCGTGGTCGTGGACGGACTTCTCCCTGATCAGGCTCATGGCCGGTACCGTCCGCCCGGGTCGGACCGCGGGGCACGCGGATTGACGCTTCCCGTCAATCCGCGGGAGCCCGGTCGACGGCGGGTGACAGGATCCCCGGTGTGAGTTTGACCATCGACATCACGGGCCTGCCCGACGAGCGCCTGCTCTTCACGCCCTCCCCGCTCGGCGAGCTGAACGCCATGCTGCACGTGCTCGCCGAGCCCGCGCACCACCCCGCGCTGCAGGGCTGGGCCGGCTGCACCGCCACCGTGATCCCGCCCGAGCTGTCCGAGCGGCTGCTGGAGGCCGACTTCCTCTGGCGCTCCTCGCGCGCCGACTTCCTCGTGCCCGGCCTGCCCGGCGCCACCCTCGCCGAGGAGCTCGACGCCGTCGACCGGATCGACGACGAGCTGTACGTCGCCGCCGCCCTCATCACCACCTGCGGCTCCTCCCGGCTCACCCGGCGGATGGGCTCCCCGCTCACCGACCCGGAGGCCAACGAGCGGGCCCGGGAACTCGCCCTCGCCCGCGGCCCCCGGCAGGCCGCCTTCGCCGACCGGCTGCTCGCCGACCCGCCGGCCGTCCGGGGCCTGGTGCGGCGGTTGCTGGAGGACTGCCGGTCCGCGTTCTTCGCCGACGCCTGGCAGCGCGTCCTGCCCGACCTCGCCGCCGACGCCCGGCGCAAGGCCGACCTGCTCGCCCGCCGCGGCCTCGCCGAGGCGCTCGCCGACGTCTCGCCCTCCGTCTCCCTCGACCAGGGCGGGGACGGGCGGCGCCGGATCGTCATCGACAAGCTCCAGGACAACACCACCAGCGGCACCGACGCCGGGGGCGTCACCTTCATCCCCACCGCCTTCGGGCGCCCGCACCTCCTGGTGGTGCACGCGCGCGGCTGGCGGCCCGTCCTCCAGTACCCCGTCGCCGAGGCGGGCCTGCCCGAGCCCGTCTCGCTCGCCCTCGTCCAGCAGCGCCTGGAGGCGCTCGCCCACCCCGTGCGGCTGCGCCTCGCCCGCACCATGGCCCGCGGCCCGCACACCACCGGCGAACTGGCCTCGGCCTGGCAGCTCAGCGCGCCCGAGGTGTCCCGGCACCTGGCGGTCCTGCGCAGGGCCGGGCTGCTCACCACCAGGCGGCGCGGGCGGTACATGCTCTACGAGCTGGACCTGGCGGGCAGCGCCCGGCTCGGCTCGGACTTCCTGGAGGCGGTGCTGCGGTGAGCGGAGGTGCCGCGGTGGGAGGAGCAGCCGCGGAACGAGGAAGCGCCGCGGTGGGCGGGAACAGTCCGCGCACCCGGCGCGTTCGTCCGGTCATGATCGACGACGCCACTCCCGAGATCCTCCGCTACGCCGCCTTCGCCACCCGCCCCGAGGGCGGCAACCCGGCCGGCGTGGTGCTCGACGCCACCGGACTGACCGACGAGCGGATGCTCGCCGTCGCCGCCGAGGTCGGGTACTCCGAGACCGCCTTCCTGACCGCCGGCCCGACCGAAGGGACCTACCGGGTGCGGTACTTCAGCCCGCTCGCCGAGGTGCCGTTCTGCGGGCACGCGACGGTCGGCTCCGCCGTCGCCCTCGCCGAGCACACCGGCCCCGGACGGTACGTCTTCGCGACCGCGGCCGGGGACGTCCCGGTCGAGGTCGAGCGCGGGGCCGACGGGCTGCTGCGCGCCACCCTCACCAGTGTCGAGCCGAAGGTCGAGGAGGTGCCGGCGGCCGACGTGGCGCAGGCGCTCGCCCTGCTCGGCTGGTCCGCCGACGACCTCGACCCGGTCCTGCCGCCCCGCGTCGCCTACGCGGGCGCCCGGCACCTCGTCCTGCCGGTCGCCACCCGCGAGCGGCTGGCCCGGCTCGACTACGACTTCGACGGCCTCGCCGCGTACATGCGCGCCCGCGACCTGGTCACCCTGCAGCTCGCCTGGCGGGAGGCCCCCGAGGTCTTCCACGTCCGCGCCCCGTTCCCGGTCGGCGGCGTGGTCGAGGACCCGGCCACCGGCGCCGCCGCTGCCGCCTTCGGCGCGTACCTGCGGGAGCTCGGCGCGGTGACGGCCCCGGCGGTGCTGACGCTCCACCAGGGCGAGGACCTGGGCCGCCCGGGCGTCCTGCGGGTCGAGCTGCGGGCGGAGGACACCCGGGTACGGGTCTCCGGCACGGCCGTGGCGATCGGCTAGCGATTCCGGGCCTCAGGACGGCGGGGGCTGGAGCAGGACCTGCTCGCCCTCGCCCGGGGCTCCTCGAAGCCGATGAAGTAGCGGTCGAACAGTTCCGCGCTCACGGTGACGGAGTTGGCGCCGCGCTGTTCGTTGCGGACCGCCAGGCGGCGCTCCAGCGTCGCCCGGTCGGCCTTGAGGTGGACCAGCTCCCAGCGGCAGCCGTGCCTTTCCACCAGCGCCTTGTAGGTGTCCCGGGCGGCGCGGCTGCGGAAGGTGTAGTCCACCACCACGTCGCGCCCGTCGCGCATCAACTCGACCAGCTCCACCAGCTGTTCACGCCGGATCTCGTCCTTGAGCCGGTCGAACTCCTCCTGCGGCAGGACCAGCCCGGCGTCGCACCGCCCGAGCCGCTCCCACACTCCCTCGTCGATCGACAGCCGCGCGTAGCCCTGCTGGACGAGGCCCATCGCAAACGTGGTCTTGCCCGCTCCGGGCAGACCGCACATCAGCACCACCGTGCTGGATCGCCGTGTCACCGGCCCAGGTTAGCCCCGCAACGGCCGGTGGGCCGCCGTATCCCGTGCGGAGAGGGCCGTCGCCGGGCGAAGTCCCTCGTGTCCGACCGGGAGCAGGCCCGGGCGGCGGCACGCGAACGGGCCCGGGCAGCGGCGCTCCGGCCGGTGCGGGCGGCGGTGCTCCGGCCGGTGCGGGCGGAAAACCGTTGGCACGGGCCCGCCCCGGTGGGCGAAGCTGCTCCGATGCAGCGAGCGAGCAACCGGACCGTGACGGTCGATCTCACCTACGGCGACGAGTACTTCGGGCAGCTGGGGCCCTTCGAGGTGGAGCTCGGCTGGTGGTCCTCCGTGGACGAGGTGGTCGCGCGCGCGGCGGCGTCGGCCGGGGTGCCGGTGCTGGTGGCGCGGCTGGTCGACGGGCGGAGCGAGGAGCCGGGTCACGGCGGGCGGGTGCGCTACCACGCCGAGGCGAGCGAGCGGCCGAGGGCGCTCGACTCCCGGCCCCCGGAAGCCGGGACGGCCGCGCTGCTCGGCCCCGCCGAGCGCCGAGCCGCCTGGGCCACGCCGGAAGGGCTGCGGTCGGCGCTGGGCTGGGCGGAGGCGGAACTCGCCGCCGTCGGTCGCCCGCCGGTCGGGCCCGCCCGGCAGATCCGGACCTGGAACCTCTCCGGCCTCTTCCGCCTCCCCACCGCGACCGGCGTGGACGCCTGGCTGAAGACCACGACGCCGGCGTTCAACGCCCACGAGGGCGAGGTCATCGCGCTGCTCGGCGGCGTCGACCGCGCGCTCGTCCCGACCGTCCTCGCCGCCGACCCCTCCGGTGGGCGACTGCTGCTCGACCACGTCCCCGGCGAGGACTGCTGGAACCCCTCCGCCGGGACCGTCGCCGACGTCGTCCCCCGGCTCGTCGCCGCCCAGGCCGCGCTCGCCGGCCGTCCGGACGACCTGGCCGCACTGCGCGACCGCACCCCACGGGCCCTGGCGGCCCAGCTGACTTCCCTGCTGGACCGGCTCGCGGAGGAGACCGACCTGACGCCCGAGGAGCTGGAGCGCCTGGCCGGCTTCGCCGCCGACCTGCCCGGGCTGCTGGACCGGCTCGCCGCCTGCGGCCTGCCGGAGACCCTGCTGCACGGCGACTTCCACCCCGGCAACTGGCGTTCCGACGGCGAGAGCACGGTGGTCGTCGACTACGCCGACTCCTGCCTCGGCCATCCGGCCCTGGACGGGCTGCGCCCGCGCGCCTACCTCGGCCCGGAGGCCTGGCGGCACCACGCCGCGGTCTGGGCGGAGGCCTGGCGGCGCCACGCCCCCGGCTCGGACCCGTGCCGGGCCCTCGAACTCGCCGAGCCGCTCTACCACTTGTCCTACGCGCTGCGCTACCAGGAGTTCCTGGACCACATCGAGCCGAGCGAACGCCCGTACCACGAGGGCGACCCGGCCGCCGAGCTGCGCGCCGTGCTGGCCTGCGGCCCGGTCGCCGGGCGGAGGTAGCCGGCCGGGGTGCGACGGCCGGGGTGCGACGGCCGACGCCGGTGCCGGGGCCCTCGGAACCGCCGGTGGTGCCCGTCGCGGTCGTCGCGGCGGGCCCCACCGGGCGTGTTCACTCGGCGGGGGCGATCCGGTAGCCGCCGCGCGCCGAGTGGAGGCTGAGCGCCTCGACCGGGCAGAAGTCGACCGCCTCGCTCAGCCCGTCCGTCAGCCCCGCGCCGCCGTCGGCGTACTCGGCCAGCGGTGCGGCCAGCCCGTCGGAGCCGAGGACCAGCGAGTCGGGGGCGCTGAGGGCGCACATCCCGGAGCCGATGCAGCGGTCGCGGTCGACCCGGACGACCACCGGCTCGGTGTCCGCACGGCCCGTCACCACTCCACCCGCAGGGAGTTCGGGCTGCGGGTGAGCAGGCCGCGCCGCCAGTCGATCCGGTCGACCGGGTCGGCCAGCCGCAGGGCGGGCAGCCGGCGGGCCAGCCGGTGCAGGGCGAGTTCCAGCTCCATCCGGGCCAGCCAGGCGCCCAGGCAGTGGTGCGGCCCGGCGCCGAAGGTGAGCATGGGGGCGGCCAGCGGGGAGAACAGCTCGGTGCGCAGGTCCCCGGTGAAGGCCTCCGGGTCGTGGTTGGCGGCGTTCGCGTCGGCGGCGACCACGCTGCCGGCCGGGATGACCACACCGCCGATCTCGACGTCCTCGACGGTGCGGCGCATCAGTCCGGGCATGTGCTCCTGGCGGTCGCCGAGCGGGACGGCGCGCAGCAGCTGCTCGGTCGCGGCGGCGGCGCTGGCCTCGTCGGAGGAGAGCCGCTGCCAGGCGTCGCGGCCGTCCTGGAGCAGGTAGACCAGGGCGTTGCCGAGGCTGGTCATGGTGGTCTCGTGGCCGGCCACGACCAGGCCGATGACCAGGACGACCAGCTGGCCCTCGGTGATCGAGCCGTCCTCGGCGGCGGCCGCGAGCAGCCCGCTGACCAGGTCCTCGCCGGGGGCGGCCCGGCGTTCGGCGATCACCTCGGCGCCGAAGGCGGCGAACTCGGTCATCGCGGTGACGATCGCCTCGGCGCTGTGGGCGGTGGTGGAGAGCGCGTGGTCGCTCCAGTGCGCGAGCCGCTTGCTGTCCAGGTTGTCCAGGCCCATCAGCCGGCTGATCACGGCGACCGGCAGCGGGCGGGAGTAGCCGGCGATGATGTCGGCGGGGGAGCCGTGGTCGATCAGCTCGTCGATCAGCGACTCGACCACCGAGGCCACCCAGGGCCGCCAGCGTTCGATCGCGCGCGGGGTGAAGGCCCGCTGCACGGTGCGGCGCAGCCGCTGGTGCTCGGTGCCGTCGATGTTCAGCATGCTCTGCGGGTCGTCGAGGATGTTCGGCGTGACCGTGATCGGCGGGGCGTCCGGCGCGTAGAGCGGGGCGCGGCCCAGTCGCGGGTCGGTCAGCACCTGGCGCACGTCGGCGTGCCGGCTGACCAGCCAGACCGGCGTGCCGGTGGGCAGCGCGGCGAGGCGGGGCGGGCCGGGTTCGAGCCGGCGCATGCAGTGCAGCGGGGGGAGCGGGGCGGTGCCGGCGCTGGTCGCACTGTTCTCGGTGGACATCCGTACTCCAGACTCCAGGGCGGTGGGCCGCGGGACGCGACCCGACGGGGGGTGAATCCGGGGATCGTGCGGGGGACGGGTGATGCGGCCGGCTGGCGGCTCGACACGGGCCGGGGTTCGGTCGGGCTCCTACGGGGTGTGGCGCGAAATGTGCGCGGGTGCACGGTCGGTGCGCACCCGGCGCGGTCGGTGCGCGGTCGCGCGCCGACGGGTGGGGCGGGTGTGCTGAGCGTGGTCGCGTGGACCGTCTCAGCTACGACCGTACGTGGGTGGCGGGGCGCCCGTCTGCGGCACTTCCAGCCAACGCCGGTGCTTTCCGGGCACTTCGGGGTGTGCTGATGGGCGCTCGGCGACGCCCGTGCGCCCCCGTTGGCAGGGCCGCGCCGGGCGGTCCCCGGGCGCTCGGTGGATACCCGGGCGGCACATGCCGCGGGGAGGGCCCGTGAGCCGGCGCGGCGGTGTCGGACACGCCGTCGGCAGGTCCGGCGAGCCGTATCACACCACGTCACGCCGGATCGCCCGGGATGCTCCGCCGGTGACCGGCCGGGCGGGCGATACGCTTCGTGGGCAGTTCGTCTTGAAGTCGTGTTGTCGCAGGTCACGCCGGTGCAGAGCCGCACCGGCAGACGGAGGTGGAATCGGATGCCCCAGCAGGTCAAGGCAGTCATCGCGCGCGCCAAGGGCGCGCCCGTGGAGGTGACCACGATCGTGGTGCCGGACCCTGGCCCGGGCGAGGCGGTGGTCCGGATCCAGGCGTGCGGCGTCTGCCACACCGACCTCCACTACCGGGAGGGCGGCATCAACGACGAGTTCCCGTTCCTGCTCGGCCACGAGGCCGCGGGCATCGTGGAGTCGGTCGGCGAGGGCGTCACCGAGGTCGAGCCCGGTGACTTCGTGGTCCTCAACTGGCGTGCGGTGTGCGGCCAGTGCCGCGCGTGCAAGCGGGGCCGCTCGCAGTACTGCTTCAACACCCACAACGCGAAGCAGCGGATGACGCTGCTGGACGGCACCGAGCTGTCCCCGGCCCTGGGCATCGGCGCGTTCGCCGAGAAGACCCTGGTCGCGGCCGGCCAGTGCACCAAGGTGGACCCGGCGGCAGACCCGGCCGTCGCGGGCCTGCTGGGCTGCGGCGTGATGGCGGGCCTCGGCGCCGCGATCAACACCGGCAACGTGGGCCGGGGCGACTCGGTCGCGGTGATCGGCTGCGGCGGCGTCGGCGGCGCGGCCGTGATGGGCTCCCGGCTGGCGGGCGCGGCGAAGATCATCGCGGTGGACATCGACGACCGCAAGCTGGAGACCGCCCGCGGGCTGGGCGCCACCCACACCGTCAACTCCCGCACCACCGACCCGGTCGAGGCGATCCGCGAACTGACCGGCGGCAACGGCGCGGACGTGGTGGTCGAGGCGGTCGGCCGGCCGGAGACCTACAAGCAGGCCTTCTACGCCCGGGACCTGGCCGGCACCGTCGTCCTGGTCGGCGTGCCGACCCCGGAGATGACGCTGGAGCTCCCGCTGCTCGACGTCTTCGGCCGCGGCGGCGCGCTGAAGTCCTCCTGGTACGGCGACTGCCTGCCCTCGCGGGACTTCCCGATGCTGATCGACCTCTACCTCCAGGGCCGCCTGGACCTCGGCGCCTTCGTCACCGAGACCATCGGGCTCGACGCCGTGGAGCAGGCCTTCGAGCGCATGCACCAGGGCGACGTCCTGCGTTCGGTGGTGGTCCTGTGACCTCGGCCCGCATCGACCGGCTGGTGACCGCCGGGACCTTCGAGCTCGACGGCGGCAGCTGGGAGGTGGAGAACAACGTCTGGATCGTCGGGAACGACGAGGAGGCGGTGGTGATCGACGCCGCGCACGACGCCGAGGCCATCGAGGCCGCGCTCGGTGGGCGCCGGCTGCTGGCGATCGTCTCCACCCACGCGCACAACGACCACATCGACGCGGCCCCGGCGCTCGCCGACCGCACCGGTGCGCCGATCCTGCTGCACCCGGACGACCTCCCGCTGTGGAAGCTCACCCACCCCGAGCGGCTGCCGGACGGCGAACTGGCCGACGGTCTGCGGATCGAGGTGGCCGGTACCGAGCTGACCGTGCTGCACACCCCGGGGCACGCGCCGGGCGCGGTCTGCCTGTACGCGCCGGGGCTGGGCACCGTCTTCACCGGCGACACCCTGTTCCACGGGGGGCCGGGAGCCACCGGCCGGTCGTTCTCGCACTTCCCGACGATCATCGACTCGATCCGCGAGCGGCTGCTGACGCTCCCGGCCGAGACCGTGGTGCGTACCGGCCACGGCGACCCGACCACCATCGGCGCCGAGGCCCCGGCCCTGCCGGAGTGGATCGCGCGCGGGCACTGACGCCCCGCCCGTACGGCCCCCGGGGAACGACCGTTCCCCGGGGGCCGTACCATCGCGATCATGGCCCATGACCCGCGCGACCTCGACGATTCCTTCCTCGCCTTCTGGCGGGAGCGGCACATCTCCACGCTGACCACCACCCGCCCGGACGGCACGCCGCACGTGGTGCCGGTGGGTGTGACGTACCAGCCGGAGACGGGAACCGCCCGGGTGATCACCAGCCGCACCAGCCGCAAGGCCCGCAACGTCGCCGAGGCCGGGCCCGGGGGCCAGCGGGTCGCGGTCTGCCAGGTGGACCGGGCCCGTTGGTCGACCCTGGAGGGGGTGGCGGTGGTCCGCGACGAACCCGAGCAGGTCGCCGAGGCGGAGCGCCGGTACGCCGAGCGCTACCGGGAGCCGCGGGTCAACCCGGACCGGGTGGTCATCGAGATCACCGTCGACCGCGTCCTCGGCCGGGCCTGAGCGCGCCCGCCCGGGGATCCGGCCGGCCGGTGCCTGGTGCCGGTGTTGCCGGTGTTGCCGTACGGGCGGCGGCCGCCCCCAGCACCGGAATCACCTGAAACGGTGGTGGATTCGTCACCGTCGGTGACGTGAATGACGTATGAAAGCTGCGAACTTGCCTCCACAACTTCTTCCATGACGGCGCGGTGATGTGATCTGATTGGCCGCGCACGGTCAAGGCGGAGGCGATGGGTATCAGTACACCCGCCTCGGCGAACTCGGGGGAACGACGCCGGGGACGCGAATTCCGCGTACCCGAATGTGAGCACTCGGGAGGGGGGGATGGATCGGTGTGCGGGAGTGCCGGACGGCATCCCGCCGTTCTCCGGTCGGAGGCGCGGTACCGGTGGCCCGCAGGTGCGGCCGATGGTGTGACGGCCCGGCGATAGCGGCTCGTCGACGCGTGAACAGGCGTCGGAAGGCCGGGCCCTTGTGCTGCCCATTCGCCGCCGGCGGCGGAAGCCGCCACCCTGTCGAACCCTTCAGTGGCCGGCCCCGGATTCGGGCCGCACGCATTTCCCGGCTACCCGGCACGACGACCCCGCGGGGTCGATGACCGTGTTCTCGGTTCAGAGGTTCTGATCGCGATCCAACTGCCCTGGGGCGACCGCGGCACCATGCCGTCGCGCTCCGTCATGAGGAAGGTGCATCGAGTCATGTCTTCTGCAAGAACTGCGCCACAAGAGCTGGACTGGACCCTTGAGGAGGGCAAGCCGGCCACCCTCGTCGTCCCTCGATTCGAAGGCGCCGACGAGGCCTGCGCGTGGCTGAACGCGCTCCTGCCCGACATCCGGACCGCGCTTCAAAGGTACGGCGCACTGTACCTGCGCGGGCTTCCGGTCACTTCCGTCGAGGACTTCGCGCTCGTGCGGGACGTCCTCGTTCCGCAGCGGACGCCCTATCGGGAGAAGGCGACGCCGCGCAGCAGCTTCGGCAACGACGTCTACTCGTCCACCGATCTGCCGCCGGCCCAGTCGATCCGGATGCACAACGAGAACAGCTACACCCTCACGTTCCCCGGGCTCCTGATGTTCGCCTGCCTGATCGCCCCGGAGGAGGGCGGGGCGACGCCGGTGGCGGACTGCCGGGAGGTGCTGCGGAAACTGCCCGCCCCGCTCGTCGAGCGGATCCGCGCCAACGGCTGGACCCTGCACCGGAGTTACTCCGAGCACATCTCCGTGAGCTGGGAGAAGGCATTCGCGACCGAGCGCCGGGAGGACGTCGAGCAGTACTGCGCGGAGAACCTGATCTCCTGCCACTGGGACGACGAGGGGAATCTGAGGACCGCGCAGCGGCGGCCCGGAATCATCCGGCACCCGGCGACCGACGAGGAGGTCTGGTTCAATCACATGGCCTTCTGGAATTCCTGGTCATTGGACGAGGAGCTCCGCGAGACGCTCGTGGACGAATTCGGCGCGGACGGCCTGCCGTTCGAAACCGGAGTGGCCGACGGGAAGCCCCTGACCCGGGACGAGCTCGACATCATCAACACCGCCTACGCCGAGGCGACGGTGCGTCAGACCTGGCAGCCCGGCGACGTCATGCTCGTCGACAACGTGCTCACGGCCCACGGCCGCGACCCGTTCCGGGGCGACCGCAAGATCGTCGTCGCCATGGGCAACCCGGTCGACCTCGACGAGTGCCGGCCCACCGTGCCGGCCGCGGCGGGCAACGGCGGTGCCGCGTGAGCATCACCGAGGAGCCCCTGGCCCCGGCGGCCCCGACCGTGACGGTCGACCCGATCGTCCGGTTCCGGCAGGCCGTCGCGTCCACCCCGGACCGGCTGGCCGTACGCGGCACCGACCGCACCCTGACCTTCGCCGAACTCGACCACGAAGTAAGCCGGTTGGCCGCACAGCTGGCCGAGCGCGGCCTCGGACGCGGCGCCCGGGTGGGCGTCAGCATGCACCGCGGCGCGGACCTCGTCGTCGCCCTGCTCGCCGTGTGGCACGTCGGCGCCGCCTACGTGCCGCTGGATCCCGCCTACCCGCAGGACCGCCTCGCCCACATGGTGGCCGGCGCCGACCTGCGGACCGTCCTGGCGGAGCCCGGCAACGGGCCGACGTGGCCCACCGGCGTCGACGTCATCACCCTCGCCGACGCCCTCGCCGCGCCGACCGCGGCTCCGGACGCGCCGGCGGCGGAGACCTCCCCGGCGGACCCGGCGTACGTGATCTACACCTCCGGCTCGACCGGAACGCCGAAGGGCGTGGAGGCCACCCGGGGCGGCGTGGCCGCGCTCGCCGCCGACCTCGAAGAGGCGGGCTTCTACGCCGACCGGCCGCGCACGGTGGCCTGGAACGCGAGCATCTCCTTCGACGCCTCCGTCCAGCAGTGGGCCCGGATCTGCCGGGGCGACAGCATCGTGGTGATCGGCGAGAACGAGCGCACCGACCCGGCCGTGCTGCGCGCCCTGCTGGACGAGCACGCCGTCGACGACCTGGACCTGACGCCCTCGCACTGGGAGGTGCTGCGCGAGGCCCTCCTCGCCCCCACCGCCGACGGCCGCGTGCTGCGGCTGTTCATGGGCGGCGAGCCGGTGCCGGCGGAGGTCTGGCGCGAGCTGGGCGACGCCCGCGACGCCGGGACGGTCGAGGCGATCAACCTGTACGGCCCCACCGAGTGCACGGTGGACGCCACCGCGGCCTGGATCACCGGCGCGGGCCCGCACATCGGCCGTGCGCTGCCCGGGTTCACCGCCCACGTGCTCGACGAAGGGCTGCGCCCCGCGGCCGCCGGCGAGCCGGGCGAGCTCTACCTGGCCGGGCCCTCCGTGACCATCGGCTACGTCGGCCGGCCCGCGCTGACCGCTCAGCGCTTCGTCGCCGACCCGGCCGGTACCGGCCGCCGGATGTACCGCACGGGCGACCGGGTTCGGCTGCGTCCCGACGGCACCATCGACTACCTGGGCCGGGTCGACCGGCAGATCAAGATCCGCGGCTACCGGGTGGAACTCGGCGAGATCGAGGCGGCGCTCGCCGCGCACCCGGAGGTCAGGACCGC
Source organism: Kitasatospora sp. NPDC054795 (assembly GCF_053611565.1). Taxonomy (NCBI): domain Bacteria; kingdom Bacillati; phylum Actinomycetota; class Actinomycetes; order Kitasatosporales; family Streptomycetaceae; genus Kitasatospora; species Kitasatospora sp. NPDC054795. The sequence continues at coordinate 6,702 of NZ_JBSHAP010000115.1, read as the reverse complement.
CGCCGTCGTCCTGCACGCCACCGAGACCGCCGGCGACCAACTGGTCGGCTACGTCGTCCCGGAGGACGGGAGCGCCCCGCGCGCCCGGGAACTCCAGGAGCACCTCGGCGGCGTGCTGCCGTCGTTCATGGTCCCCTCGGCGTTCGTCACGCTCGACGCCATGCCACTGAGCGTGAACGGCAAGGTGGACCACCGGGCCCTGCCCGCCGTGGACGAGGCCCTGTGGGCCGACGGCGAACAGGAGCCGGGGGACGAGCCGCAGGGCGAGTTCGAGACCCTGATCGCCGGCGTGTGGGCCGAGGTGCTCGGCCGCCAGCGGATCAGCCCCACCGACAACTTCTTCTCGCTGGGCGGCCATTCGCTCATCGCGCTGCGCGTCATCGGCCGGCTGAAGAAGCAGTTCGGCATCACCGTGTCCACGAAGGAGGTCTACCAGCACCCCGAACTGCGGTCGCTGGCGGAGTTCGTGGCGTCCCGTCGGACGGAGGGCAAGTGAACACCGCACAGGACACCACCGTCATCAGCATCCGGCGCCCCAAGGACGCCGCCCTGACGCTGATCTGCCTGGGCTTCTGCGGGGGCGGCACGGCCTCCTACCACCTGTGGGGCGACGCCGTGCCGGACGACATCGCCCTGTCGGCGATCTGCTACCCGGGCCGGGAGGGCAGGTTCCTGGAGGACTTCGCCACCGACTGGGAGGAGCTGGCCCAGGACGCCACCGCGGCGGTGCTGTCCGCCGTCGACGGCCCCTACGTGCTCTTCGGGCACAGCATGGGCGGCTGGATGGCGTTCGACGTCGCCGCGCGGATCGAGAGCGGCGGCGGGCCGCTGCCGCGGAACCTGGTCGTCTCCTCGGCCAACGCGCCGGCCCGCGGGCTCACGCCCCGGGACATGTTCCCGTCCCAGCAGGACGACGACGACGGTCTGCTGCTCTGGATGAAGACCCACGGCCTGATGCCGGCACACGTCCTGGAGGACCCCGAACTCCAGGAGATGAGCGTCGAGCTGATGCGCGCCGACATCCGGGTGCGGGACACCTTCCGGTACACCGAGGGCGCCACCGTCAGCATGCCGGTGCAGATGCTGTCGGGCGCCGACGACGACGTCATCGAGGCGAACGCGGGCGAGCAGTGGCGCACGCTGGCGCTGGGCGAGTACCGCCACGACGTCCTCCCCGGCGGCCACTTCTACACCCCGGAGGTCTGGCGGACCCTGCCCTCCAGGATCGCCGCCCTCGATCCCCGCGAGAGGAGCCGACGATGAGAACGAACGCCACGCTGGACGTGATCGTCAGCGGCACCGAGTCGGACTCGCACACCTGGAACCTGGTCTTCCTCCAGCTCCAGCTGGAGGACTGGGGACACCGGGTGCAGAACCTCGGCCCGTGCCTGCCGGGCGGGGAACTGGCGGCGGAGTGCCGGCGCGGCGCCCCCGACCTCATCGTGCTCAGCAGCGTCAACGGCCACGGCGAGAGCGACGGACTGTCCGCCGTCGCGGCGCTGCGCGCAGACCCGGAGCTCGCCGACACACCGATCGTCATCGGCGGGAAGCTCGGCACCGGCAAGCAGCTGCGGGCCGGTGCGGGCGGGGCCGCCGGCGGCGAGATGACGCGCCGCCTGCTGTCCGCGGGATTCTCCGCGGTCTTCCACGAGTCGTCCGGACTGCCGGAGTTCGAGAGGTACGTCGCCGCCCTCAGCGCCGAGAAGGCGCGGCGGGCCGGCCGCGTCCTGGAGGAGCTCCGCGCCGCCCCGACCCCATGAACGACGGGCCGGTCAACGCGTTCGCGGACTTCGTCGGACGGTCGCACGAACAGGGCAACCTGGTGGTGCAGCCCCGCATGGGCTTCGGCGACCCGCAGGCCATGCGGGACGGGCTGATCGCCGTCAAGGGGGCCAACGCCACCACGGTCGGCACGATCACCCTGGACAGCTACACCCGGCTCGGCAAGCTCGCCGACGCCCGGCGGGCCGTCGACGAGGGCGGCGACCTCAACGGCTACCCGATCAGGACCCACCCCCCGGACACCAACCGGGGGGTGCTGGACGGCGTGCGCGAGCGCGACTTCCCGGTCCAGGTGCGGCACGGGTCGGCCAGCCCCTACGGCATCATCGCGGCTTCGCTGGAAGCGGGGCTCGACACCACCGAAGGCGGCCCGGTCTCCTACTGCCTGCCGTACGGGCGCCTCCCGCTGCGCCAGGCGGTGCGGAACTGGGAACAGTCCTGCGAGCTGATGGTCAGGGCCCGTGACCACGGCATCGAACCGCACGTCGAGACCTTCGGCGGCTGCATGCTCGGCCAGCTGTGCCCGCCCAGCCTGCTGGTGGCGATCAGCCTCCTGGAAGGCGTGTTCTTCCACCGGCACGGCCTGCGCAGCATCTCGCTGAGCTACGCCCAGCAGACCAACGCCGAGCAGGACCGGGAGGCGGTGCTGGCCCTGCGCCGGCTCGCCGGTGCGCTGCTGCCGGACGTCGACTGGCACATCGTGATCTACAACTACATGGGGGTCTACCCCAGCACCCGATCGGGCGCCCTGCTGCTGCTGGAGCAGGCCGCCGAGCTGGCCGTCCGCACCGGATCGGAACGGCTCATCGTCAAGACGGCGGCCGAGGCGCACCGGATCCCGACCGTCCGGGAGAACGTCGAGGCGCTGGAGATCGCGGCGCTGGCCGCCCAGAACGCGGGCGGATCGGCGCCGCCGGACACCGGCGCGGACAGCGAGGTCCTGGCGGAGGCGACCGCGCTCGTGGACACCGTCCTCGGCCTCAACACGGACGTGGGCGCCGCCCTGGTCGAGGCCTTCAACCGGGGGCTGCTGGACGTCCCGTACTGCCTGCACCCGGACAACGCCGGGCGGGCCAGGAGCTACATCGACTCCGACGGGCGGCTGCGCTGGTCGCACACCGGCTCCCTGCCCGTACGGCCGAACGGGCGGTCCACCGGCAACCGCTCGATGAGCTCGGCGGACCTGCTCCGGGCCCTGTCCCACGTCGCGCGGTCGTTCGACGAGCGCGCCGCCACCACGCTGGACCGGCTGCCCGGGATCCCCAGCTGAACCCCCTGCCAGAACCGCAGGACCAGAGAACCGAAGGAAGAGACCCCTTGACCAGCGAGTTCGAGTCTGCACGGCCCGGTGCACTGCCGGACCACCTCAAGAACCCCGTGACGCAGTCCGTGCTGCGGATCCAGAACCAGATCGTTCAGGCGGGCCGCGAACTACTCCTCGGCGAGGGCTTCGTGGAGCTGCTGCCGCCGATCATCGGACCGGTGACGGACCCGGGCGGCCGTGGTGCCAAGCAGGTGGACGTCGACTTCTACGGCCACCGCTACAAGCTGATGACCAGCGCGATCCTCTACAAGCAGGCGTCGCTGCTCGCCTTCGACAAGGTGTTCTACGTCGCGCCGAACGTCCGGCTCGAACCGCTGGAGACCGCGAACATCGGCCGCCACCTGGCGGAGTTCCACCAGTTCGACGTGGAGATCGCCGGCGCCACGCAGGAAGACGCGATGGGCGTGGCACAGTCCATCGTGACCGCGGCGATCGAGCGCGTGGTGCGGACGATGGGCGCCGAGCTGGACGTCCTGGGCCGCGACACGGACGCCTTCACCCCGCTGCTCACCCGCGACGCCCCGTTCGAGCGGATCAGCCACGGCGACGCGATGGCCGAGCTGGCCCGACTGGGCCACGAGCAGAACCACGACGCCGAGATCGACTGGCAGGGCGAGGGCCTGCTCTCGCACAAGTCGGACGCGCCGTTCTTCATCATCGACTACCCCAAGGGCTCGCGCGGCTTCTACGACCGCGAGGACCCGCAGCGCCCGGAGGTCCTGCGCAACTTCGACCTCATCGCCCCCGAGGGCTTCGGCGAGCTGATCAGCGGCAGCGAGCGGGAGTTCGACTACGCGCGGATCATCGCCCGGATGCGGGAGAGCGGCGAGAACCCGGCCAAGTACGAGTGGTACCTGAAGATGGTCCGCGACGGGATCCCGGGCAGTGCCGGCTTCGGGATCGGCATCGAGCGGCTCACCCGCTACGTCGCCGGGCTGGACGCCGTCTGGCAGGCCACCCCGTTCCCGAAGATCCCCGGGGTGGTCTCGCCGTGAGCGGGGTGCTCAGCGCCCCGGGCTTCCCGGAGGCCGCGATCCGGTCGCGGGCCAGGGAGGGCGCCGCCCGCGCGTTCCCGCCGATGGACGGCTACGGCCTGACCCTGTTCGGCGCCGGCGGCACGGGCGGCGTCCCGCAGCCGGCGGCGCCCCACGGCACGGACGTGCTCGACGCGATGCGCCTGGTCCCGCCGGTCTTCATGCCCCAGCGGCTGGAGAAGCTCACCGACCTGGCCCGCGAGCCGCTCTACGGCGACGTCGAACTCGCCACCGACATCGGCGGGTTCCGGTCGTCGCTGCCGGTGTACGTCTCGGCCTTCGGCTCCACCCAGGTGGCCTCCTCCGGGCTGGGCCTGGCGGCCAGCCGCCAGGCCGGACGCCTGGGCATCCCGCTGGTCATCGGCGAGAACGTGGTGCCGACCAACGGCTTCGCCGACGGGTCCACCGACCGCTCCGCCGGCAGCCCCGAGGACCGGTCCGCAGACAGCTCCGCCGACACCGGCGACAGCATGCTCGCCCGGCTGCGCGCCTACGAGCAGGAACTCCCCGAGGGCATGGGCGGGCTGGCGTTCCAGCAGAGCACCGAGGACGCCGATGCCGAGGTGTGGAACCAGATCTACAGCGCCCCGGCCGCGAAGGCCCTGCTGGAGTCCGGCCGGCTGGCGTTCGAGCTGAAGGTGGGACAGGGCGCCAAGCCCGGCCTCGGCGGGATGACGGTGCTGAAACGCTCCGTGGCCGACCAGCTGGCCGCCCAGTACAGCACCGACGAGAACGTCTTCGGCGGCGGGCACGACCGGGTGCTGCGGTCCAGCAGCCCGGGCACGTTCACCGCCGAGATCCTGCGTCAGCAGATCCGGTTCATGCGCAACAACTACCCGCGCGCTCGGATCTGGGTGAAACTCCCGCCCGGGCGCGACATCCGCGAGGCGGTGGCCGTGGCCCGGGAGAGCGGCGCGGACTCGGTGACCGTGGACGGCGCCGAGGGCGGCAGTGGCTGGGCGCCCAGCAGCTTCCTCGACCAGGTGGGTCTGCCGCTGGGCGAGTGCCTGCGCCGGCTGGAGCCGCGCTCCTCCTCCTCCTCCTCCGACTGCCTGCTGGTCTCGGGCCGGATGTGGGAGGGCGCCAGGGCCGTGAAGGCCCTGGCGCTGGGTGCCCGCGCCGTCGGACTGGGCCGGGCGGCCCTGCTCGCGGCGGACGAGGACCCGCAGGACGGGATCGCCCGGCTGGTCTCCTGCCTCGCCTTCGAACTGCGGCTGCTGATCAGCGCGCTGGGCAAGTACACGCCCGCCGCGCTGGGCCCGGAGGACGTCTGGCTTCCGGGAACGGCCGACCCGCACCTCCACCCGTAGCACGCCGGACCCCGCCCCACCGGGCCCGGTCCCTTTCCCTGTCACGAACATTCACCCCGCGAAGAAGGAGCACCGCTGTGACGAATCCGTTCGAGGACGCCGAAGGCCGCTACGTGGTTCTGGTCAACGACCAGAACCAGCACTCCCTGTGGCCGAACGCGATCGAGGTCCCGGCCGGCTGGGCCACGGCCTTCGGCGAGAACGACCGCCAGGCCTGCCTGGAGTACATCGAGCAGAACTGGACCGACCTGGCGCCGCGCCCGACCGCGGTCGGCTGACCCGCGGACCCGATTCCCTTTTTCCCATTCCTTTCGCACACCCGCGTACGGCCCCGGCCAGGTGACGAAGCACCCGGCCGGGGCGTCCGGTCACGCACATCGATCACCGCCGGATAGGCCCCAGAGGGAGATGTCATGGCTCAGCAGAAGGAACCGACGGTCGGGCAGAAGGTCATGGCCGAGGACGGCCGCGGTCCCGGATCGGTGCAGGAGGAGATCCTGTGCGGCCTTTTCGCTGAGGTCCTCGATGTGCCGTCGGTGGGGGTCGACGACAACTTCTTCGCGCTGGGCGGTCACTCCGTACTCGCGACCCGGCTGATCAGTCGCATCCGCGGCACGCTCGGCGCGGAGCTCGGCATCCGTGAACTGTTCCGGAACCCGACCGTCGCCAAGGTGGCGGAGAAGCTGAAGGACGGCCGTCCGGCGCGTCCGGCGCTGGTGGCGGGCGTGCGTCCGGAGGTGCTGCCGTTGTCGTTCGCGCAGCAACGGCTGTGGTTCCTCGACCAGTTGGAGGGGGCGTCGGCGGCCTACAACAGTCCGTTCGCGTTCCGGATGCACGGTGCGGTGGACGTGGAGGCTCTGCGTGCGGCGATCGGCGACGTCGTCGCCCGGCACGAGGCCCTGCGCACGGTCTATCCGGCCGTCGACGGTCAGCCGCGCCAGCTGGTGCTGCCCGCCGGCGACGTCGAGGTGCCGTTCCGGGTCGAGCCGAGCACGGCGGAGGAGGTAGCGGAACGGATCTCGGCCGAGGCGTTCGCCGCCTTCGACCTCTCGAACGAACTTCCTTTGCGGGTGGCGCTGTTCACGCTCGGCGAGGGCGAGGGCGAGGGCGAGGGCGAGTCGGTGTTGGTGCTGACCTTGCACCACATCGCGAGTGACGGTTGGTCGATGAGGCCGTTGTGGGAGGGGGTGGCGTCGGCCTATCGGGCGCGGTTGGCGGGGCTGGCGCCGGAGTGGGAGCCGTTGGCCGTTCA
>NZ_JBSHAP010000114.1:0-29758 GCF_053611565.1 Kitasatospora sp. NPDC054795 | reverse complement strand
GGGACTCCTGCGGCCCTCGGCGCACGGCCGGACGGGGGTCGTCGCCCGGTCAGGCGGTGCGGTCCAGGTCGCCGCGCAGCACCGGGTGGGCGAAGGGGCTGCCGTCCGCGTAGCGGGCCAGCTCGTCCGCCGCCGCGGCCGCCATCCGCCGCAGTTCGCCGCCGAGCGAGCCGGCGACATGCGGGGTGAGCAGGACGTTGGGCAGGTCGTAGAGCGGCGAGTCGGCGGGCAGCACCTCCGGGACGGTGACGTCCAGGACCGCGTGGAGGCGGCCCGAGACCAGCTCCTCGACCAGGGCGTCCTGGTCGATCAGCGACCCGCGGGAGGTGTTCACCAGCGTCGCCCCGTCGCGCATCAGGGCGAGCCTGCGGCGGTCGATCATGTGCCGGGTGCCGGGCAGTTCGGGCGCGTGCACGCTCACCACGTCGCTTCGCCCGCACAGTTCGTCGAGCGTCACCGAGCGGGCGCCCAGCGCGGCCGCCTCGGCCTCGTCCACGTACGGGTCGTGGAGCAGCAGCTCCAGGTCGAAGGGGCGGAGCAGTTCGAGGACCCGCCGCCCGATCCGGGAGGCACCGACGATGCCCGTGGTGCGCCGGTAGTTGCCGGCTCCGGGGTAGGCGGCCTGCCAGTCGTGCGGGGCCCGCCGTTCGCGGTAGTCCGCGCTGAGCCTCAGCACCTGCTTGTTGGCGAACAGCACATTGGCGACGGTGTACTCGGCGACGGGCAGGGCGTTGGCCCAGGCAGCCGAGGAGACCTGGATACCGCGCTCCCAACAGGCGTCGGTGACATGGTGCTTGACCGATCCGGCGGCGTGGACGACCGCGCGCAGCCGGGGCGCGGCGGCGAGGACGGCCTCGTCGAGCGGGGGGCAGCCCCAGCTGCTGACGATCACCTCGGTCTCGGCGAGGACGGCGGCCGCCTCGGGGCCGGTGAAGTCGTCGACGACGAACACCGGGTCGAGTCGGGCGAGAGTGGTGAGCCGCTCCATGGTCTCGTCGTCGACCAGCCGGTCGACGAGGTCCGGGGTCATGGCCAGCAGGGCGCGCGGGCGCCGGCGCGGCGCGTCGGGTGAACTCCCGGTCGCAGCGGTCGGGTTCGGCGGATTGGACACGTGGTTCTCCGGCGCGGTCGTGAAGTTGGCGGTCTGGTGGGTCACTTGACGCTTCCCGCGGTCAGTCCGGCCTTCCAGTGGCGCTGGAGTGCCACGAACGCGACGACCAGCGGCACGACGGCCAGCAGCGAGCCGGTGACGACCAGCGGGTAGAACTCGGGGAACGCGTGGGTCTGGGTGTTCCACGCGTAGAGGCCGAGGCTGACCGGGAAGAGCCTGTTGTCGGAGAGCATCACCAGCGGCAGGAAGAAGTTGTTCCAGATCGCGGTGAACTGGAACAGGAACACCGTGACGAAGCCGGGCATGACCATCCTGAGCCCGATCGACCAGAAGGCGCGCAGCTCGCCCGCGCCGTCCGTGCGGGCGGCCTCCAGCACCTCGCCGGGGATGTAGCCGGCGCAGAACACCCGGGCGAGGTAGACGCCGAAGGGGTTCACCAGGGAGGGCAGGAAGACCGCCCAGAAGGTGTTGGCGAGGCCGAGTTCGGAGGCGAGCAGGTACATCGGCAGGGCCAGGGCCGTGGTCGGCACCAGCACGCCGAGCAGGACCAGCCCGAACAGCTTCTCCTTGCCGGGGAAGGCGTACACGTGGAAGGCGTAGCCGGCGCCGACGCAGACGAGGGCGCAGAGCAGCGCCCCGACGCCCGCGTAGAGCAGCGAGTTGAGGTACCAGCGGAAGTAGATGCCGTCGCCGGTGGTGGCGAGGGCGTGCAGGTTGGCGCCGAGGTTCCAGTTGGACGGGGTGAGGCCGTGGCCGCCGAGGAGGTCGCCGGTGTTCTTGGCGGCGGCGGTGACCAGCCAGCCGAGCGGCAGCAGCGTGTAGGCGGCCGCCAGCACGAGGGCGCCGTTGACGGCGGCCCTGGACAGCGTCCAGGGGGTGCGCGGGGTGCGGTCGCGGCCGGTCCGGGGGGCGCGCGGGCGCCGACGGGTGTCGCGTTCGGGGGCGAGGGTGGTCATGCCGAGTCCTCCGTCCGGCGGGCGGGGCGGGTGCGGGTCGCCCAGGTGACGAGGAAGGACAGGACGGCCGCGGTGATCGCGAGCAGCACCGAGGAGGCGGCGGCGAGGCCGTAGTCGCCGCGGTCGAAGGCGGCGGTGTAGGCGTACATGTTGGGGGTCCAGGTGCTGATGACGCCGGGTGAAGCGCCGTGCAGGATCATCGGTTCGGTGAACAGTTGGAGGGAGCCGATCACGGTGAACAGGCCGACCATCACGATCGAGGCGCGGATCAGCGGGATCTTGATGCTGAGGACGGTGCGCAGCGGGCCGGCGCCGTCCACCACCGCGGCCTCCAGCACCTCGCGGGGGACGGCCTGGAGCGCGGCGTAGAAGATGACGGTGTTGTAGCCGACCCACTCCCAGAGCGCGATGTTGACCACGGCGGGCAGCGGGTTGCCGAGCAGGTCGGGGCTGCTCCCGGCGGAGTTCAGCGCCTCGATGACCGGGCTGATGCCGGGGGTGTACAGGTACATCCAGATCAGGGCGGCGATGATGCCGGGCACCGCGTGCGGCAGGAACAGCGCGAGCTGGAAGAAGCGGCGGGCGCGGGCCAGCGTGGAGTCCAGGAGCAGCGCGAGCGCCAGGGACAGGCCGACCATCAGCGGGATGTACAGCAGGCAGTACAGGGCCGTGGTCCGGAAGCCGTCGAGGAAGGCCGGGTCGCCGAGGGCGCGGGTGTAGTTGCCGAGGCCGGTGAAGACCGTCTCGACGCCGCCGAAGCCGAGGCCGGAGCGGTGCTCCGTGTAGAGGCTGAGGTAGAGGGCGTACCCGATCGGGACGAGAGTGCAGGCGGTGAAGAGGATCAGGAACGGCGCGAGGAGCACGGCCGGCGCGCCGTACCGGCCGGACCGGCGCCGCCCGCCGGTGGGGCGGGCGGGCGCGGTGCGGACGGCGCGGTCGGTCGGGGCGGTGGTCACTGGGCGACCTTGATTCCGCGGTTCTTCAGCTCGGCGACGGTGGCCTGCTGCGCGGCGTCCACGGCGGACTGGACGGTGCCGCCCTGGGTGAGCTTTCCGAAGGCGTCCTTGAGGGAGGTGTTGGTGGCGCCCATGGCCGGGCCCCACTGCCAGCCGGGCTTGATGGACTTGGCGGCGTCGGCGTAGATCGCGTAGACGTCCTGGCCGCCGTAGAAGTCCGTCTTGAAGGCGGCCTGGGCGACGGACACCAGGGCCGGGGCGGCCGGGTAGGCCGAGGAGGTGCCGGAGGCGATGCGGGCGTTGAAGCCCTCGGGCGTGCTGGTGGCCCAGGTGGCGAACTCCACCGCGGCCTTGGCCTTCTTGCTGTTCTTGGAGACCGCGAAGGTGGTGCCGCCGACCATGCCGCTGGCGGGGTTGCCGTCCCAGGTGGGGACGGGGGCGACGGCCCACTTGCCGGAGGCGTCGGGGACGGTGCCCTTGAGCACGCCGCCGCCCCAGGAGGCGCCGAGGTAGCCGGCCGTCTCGCCCTTCTGCAGGGAGGCCGTCCACTGCTGGCTGAAGGACGGCATGACCCGGACGAGGTCGTCGTTGATCAGCTGCTGCCAGTAGTCGCCGACCTTCCTGCTCTCCGGGCCGGTGGCGTCGACCTTCCAGGCGTCGCCCGAGCTCGTGAACCAGTGGGCGTCGGCCTGCCAGGCCATGGCCTCGAAGGTGGTCGGGTCGTCGGGGAAGAAGGTGGCGATCCGGGCGTCCGGCTGGGCCTCCTTCAGCTTCCGGGCGGCGGTGCGGAATTCGTCCCAGGTCTTCGGCGCGGTGATGCCGGCCTTGTCGAAGAGGTCCTTGCGGTAGTAGAAGGCCTGCGGGGAGGCGTCCAGCGGCAGGGCCCAGGTGGTGCCGCCGAGGGTGGTCAGCTCCAGGGCCTGGTTCAGGTACTTGGCCTTGACGCCGTCCGTGACGAGCTTGCCGATGTCCTGCACGGCGCCCTGGCTGACGAAGTCCGGCAGCTGCGAGTACTCGACGTTGAACACGTCGGGCGCGTTGCCCGCCTTGACCGCGTTGGAGATCTTGGCGTAGCCGCCGGCGACACCGGAGGGGATCTCCTCGTAGGTCACCTGGATGTTCGGGTGGGTGGCGTTGAAGGCGGCCACGACCTCCTTGGTGCCCTTGGCCCAGCCCCAGAAGGTGAGGGCGACGGGCTTGCCGTCCTCGGCGCCACCGCTCGACGAGTCGCTGCCGCAGGCCGCGAGGGACGTCATGCCGAGGGCGGACGCGACGAGGGCGGCGGCCAGACGGGGGGCTCTGCGGACACGGGTGGGGGTGGTGGACATGGCTCGTCTCCCGGTGGAGGGGGTGTGCGGGGTGGGGCCATCCTGGGACCGCACTTCGATCGAAGTCAAGGGTTCTGGATCAAATGATCCGCTTCGATCTGGCATACCTCGCAATGTTCGGGCTTCTTTACGGGAAAGCACCCTTTCCGTGATGTTTTCCCCTGTCATCTCGGATCATTTGATCAATATCATGGACGATCGATCTGGGTTCCGCCCGGATCCGATCCCCCGCCACCGACCGAGGAGCCCCGGCATGCCCCCGATCGAGCTACCCCCCGAAGACCGCTCGCTCAGCCCCCTCACCGGCTGGACCAGGGCCCACTGGGAGGCCGCGGCGGACGGCCTGCTGGTCGCCGTCCGCCGCCACGCGGGCCCCGAACACGCCCTGATCGCACTGCCCGGCGACCGCCCCAGCTGGTCGGGGCCCCGCTCGGACGGGCTGGAGGGGTACGCCCGGACGTTCCTGCTGGCCGCCCTCCGCGTCGCGGGCGCCCGGGGCGACGACCCCCACGGACTGCTCCCGGCCTACGCCGAAGGGCTCGCCGCCGGCACCCGCCGCCCCACCGCCGAACGCGACCTCACCGACGCCGACCCGGTCTCCTGGCCGGTGATCACCGACCGGGGCCAGGCCATGGTCGAGGCCGCCTCGATCGCCCTGGCCCTGCGGATCACCCGCCCCTGGCTCTGGGACCGCCTGGACGAGGACGTGCGCGCCCGGGCCGGTGCCTGGCTGGCCCAGGCCCTCCACCGGGCCCCGGTGGACAACAACTGGTGGCTCTTCCCGCTGACCGTCGGCGGCTTCCTCGCCGAGGCGGGCATCGACGCCGCGGCCGCGGAGCGGGCCGTGGAACGCGGCCTGGCGAGGATCGAGACCTGGTACCGGGGCGACGGCTGGTACACCGACGGGCGCCCGCGCGCCTTCGACCACTACAACGGCTGGGCCTTCCACCTCTACCCCGTCCTCCACGCCCACCTGGGCGGCGACCGGCACCTGCTCGACCTGTACGGCGGCCGGCTCGCCACCCACCTCGACGCCTGCGCGCACGCCTTCGGCGCCGACGGCGCCCCCGTCCACCAGGGCCGCTCGCTCACCTACCGCTTCGCCGCCGCGGCCCCGCTGTGGGCCGGAGCGCTCTGCGGGAACACCCCGCTGTCCGCGGGCACCACCCGCCGCCTCGCTTCCGGCGCCCTGCGGTACTTCCTCGACCGCGGCGCGCTCGACGCCGAGGGCCTGCTCACCTCCGGCTGGCACGGGCCGTACCCGCCGATGGTCCAGCCGTACTCCGGGCCCGCCTCCCCGTACTGGGCGGCCAAGGGCTTCCTCGGACTGCTGCTGCCGCCGGAGCACCCGGTCTGGACGGCCGTCGAACAGCCCGGACCCGCCGAACTCGGCGACGCCGTCCGGCCGCTCCCCCGCCCCGGCCGGCTGATCCAGTCCACCGCCGCCGACGGCCTCGTCCGGCTGCACAACCACGGCAGCGACGACCAGCCCGCGGAGGAGGTGCTGCCCGACGACCCGCTCTACGCGCGCCTCGCCCACTCCACCGCGACCGGCCCGGTCCTGGACGGACCGCCGGACAACCACTTCGGCCTGATGGTCGGCGGCACGCTCACCGAGCGCGGCCGGATCCGGCCGCTCGGCGCCGGCGACGGCTGGGCCGCCTCCGAGCACCGGCCCCGGGCGGGCGGCGCGGAACTCCCCGGGGTCGTCGTGACCTCGCTCGTCCTCGCCGCCGGGGCCGAGGAGGTGCACGCCCACCTGGTCGCCGGGGCCGAGCCGGGCACCGAGGTCCGGCACAGCGGCTGGGCGGTCGCCGGGGACTCCGTCGAGACCGCCGTGGACGGGCCGCTCGCCACCGCCACCGCCACCGGGCCGGACGGCCTGCCGCTCGTCTCGCTGCTGCGCTGCGCGAGCGGCTTCACCAGCGCCGGCACCGACCCGCTGCCCTCGGGCACCGCGTTCGGCGCCGTCGGCGCGGTACCCCGGGTCGCCGGGCGGACCGCCGACCCGGCCGCGCTGTTCGTCAGCACCGCACGGCTCGCCCGGGGCCCGGTGCGGCCGCCCCGCGCGGCCGTCGAGGTCCGCACCGAACGGGCCCCGCGGGGCCACCTGATCCACGTCCGCTGGCCGGACGGCGGGCGGCACACCGCCCTGCTCGCCACCGGCTCCGTCACCGTCCGCCGGGAGGACTGACCACCGTGCGACTCGCCCTCTCCACCCTGGGCCTGCCCGGCCGCCCGCTCACCGAGGTCCTCCGGCTGGCCGCCGAACACCACTGGCAGGGACTCGAACTGCGGTGCGCGCCCGGCGAACCGGTGCACCCCGACCTGACGGCCGGGGAACGGCGAAGCGCCCGGCGGGAGTTCGCCGCCCACGGGATCACCCCGCTCGCCGTGGCCTGCTACCTCGGCGTCGCCGCGCCGGGCGACGACGACCGGCTGGCCGCCGCCCTGGCCGACCACCTCCGGCTGACCGCCGACCTCGGGGCGCGCCATCTGCGCGTCTTCCCGCACGGCGCGCGGTCCGCGCCGGGCGAGGACGACCGGCGGGCCGCCCGGCGGCTGGCCGCGGCGGCCGACACCGCCCGCTCCCTCGGCGTCCGCATCCTGCTGGAGACCCACGACTCGCACCGCTCCGGGCGCGACGTGGCGCGCGTGCTCGACCTGGTCGGGCATCCGGCCGTCGGCGCGCTGTGGGACCTGCTGCACACCCGGCTGGCCGGCGAGAGCCCGGCGCAGAGCCTGGCCGCGCTCGCGCCCCACCTCGGCTACGTCCAGGTCAAGGACGTCGCGAGCGACGACGACCTCACGCCGATCGCGCTCGGGGCGGGCGTGCTGCCGATCGCCGAGTGCGTGCGCGCCCTGCCGGCGGACTGCTGGGTGTCCTGGGAGTACGAGGCGCCCTGGTACCCGGCCGCCGCCCCGCTGCCCGGGCTGCTGGGCCCCGGCGCGGCCTACCTCGCCCGGCTCGCGGCCTGAGGCCGGGGCGGGCCGGGCGGCGTGGCCGGGACGCCCCGGGGCTCCGCCCGGCCGCGCCTCAGCCGGCCGCGCCCGCGCCCCCGCAGGAGGTGCGGATCTCCAGTGAGGGCAGCAGTTCGAGGCGGTGCACGGGCAGCGAGCCGCCGAGGTCCAGGCGGCGCAGCAGCAGCTCCACGGCGGCCGCGCCCACGGCCCGCTTCGGCGGCGCGACAGCGGTCAGCGGCGGCGCGGCGAGGGCCGCGAACACGTCGTCGTACGCGATCAGCGCCACGTCGTCCGGCACCTGGAGGCCCCGGGCCCGCAGCAGCGGCGGCAGCTGGATGGCGTCCTGGTCGTTGTGGACCAGCACGGCCCGCACACCCCGGGCGGCGGCCTCGGCGATCCGCTCGGCGACGGCCTCGGAGTCGACGCCGGGGCGGCGGATGTCGATCACCGGCTGCGGCTCCAGCCCCAGCAGCGCCGTCCCCTCGGCGTAGCCGGCCCGGACCTGGTGCGCCGTCCAGGTGTCCTCCCGGGCGACCAGCAGCACCGAGCCGTGCCCGAGCGAGACCAGGTGGCGCAGGGCCAGCAGGACGCCGTGCCGGTGGTCCGAGCCGACGGAGTCCAGCGGCGCGCCCTCGCCGTCGGCGGGCGGGCGGCGCTCGACGAGCACGGCGGGCACCGGGAGCCCACCGGTCCACAGCCGGTCCTCGCCGCCGGCCGGACGCCAGTTGGGGGTCAGGAGCAGGCCGTCCACCCCCGAGTCGAGCAGCTGCCCGACCTGGGCGCGGTCGTCGGCCGACTCGTAGGGGGCGATGGCGAGCACCAGGCGCGCACCGGCGTCCGCGGCGGCCGAGCGGGCGCCGCCGACCACCTCGTCGAAGTACGAGCCGACGGTGGGGACGAGCATGCCCAGGACCCGGTCGGCGCCCTCGGTCGCGGTGGGCTTGGCGCGCGGCAGCGAGACGGCGCCGTGCGAGCGCTGCAGCAGCCCGTCGTCGGCGAGCACCGCCACGTCGCGGCGGACGGTGACGGCCGAGAGGCCCATCCGGGCGGCGAGGTCCACCACGCGTACCGTTCTGAGGTCGCGCACGACCTCGAGGATCCGGGACCGACGCTCCTCGGCCGTGATGGTCATGGCTTCCTCCTGCGTGCCCCGTGCCCCGTGCCGCACGGCATCTGATCAATCTGGCTCGTTCAATCGAAATTCGATCGAACGAACACAGATGTGCCGAGTCGATCAGACCCACCGTACCGGTCGGCCGATCGTCCGGTCAGGCCATCCCGCGTTCCCGGCCTGCGAAAACCTGACCGAACCGCCCGAACCGCCCGAACCGCCCGCCCACCGGGCGTCCGGCACCGTCGCCCGGCCGGCCGCTCCCCCGTTCACCGCTCCCGCGCAGGCGCCGCCCCGGTGCTCCCCCGCAGCACGACCTCGGTCGGCAGGGCCAGCCGGACCGGCCGCCCGCCCCCGTCGGACTCCAGCGCCAGGGTGACGGCACTCGCGCCGAGCCGCTCCAGCGGCATCCGCACCGTCGAGAGCGCCGGCGCCACGTCCGCTGCGAACGGGATGTCGTCGAAGCCGGCCACGGACATCCGGCCGGGCACGTCGACCCCCCGCGCGCGCAGTTCGCCGAGCACGCCGATCGCGCAGACGTCGGACAGCGCCAGCACGGCGGTCGGCCACTCGGCCTGCGGGCGGTCGAGCAGCCGCCGCACCGCCTCGCGGCCCCCGGCACGGGTGAACTCCACGTGCTGGAGGGCCCCTTCGGCCGGCTCGACGCCCGCCTCGGCGAGCGCCTCGCGCACCCCGGCGAGCCGCTCCATCGGGACCCGCAGCCGCTCCGGCCCGGTGATCACCGCGAACTCGCGGTGCCCCAGGCCGAGCAGAGCCCGGGTCAGGTCGGCCGCGCCCGCGCGGTTGTCCGGCAGGACGGCGTCGTAGCCGGGGCCGTGGTCGGTGATGGTGGCGATCCGTCCGCCGTCCGCCCGGTAGTCGGCGAGCGCCGCGTCGACGGCCCGCACGGCGGCCGGGTCGGTGTGGGCGGAGCCGGCCAGGACGATGGCCCGCACGCGCTGGCCGTGCAGCATGCGGACGCCCCGCACCTGCGTCTCCGGCTCCCCGTCCGTGTTGATCACCAGCGGGAGCAGCCCGGCCCGCCCGGCGGCGTCGGAGACTCCGCGGGCGATGGCCGCGAAGTACGGGTCGGCCACGTCGTGCAGGAGCACGCCGACGTTGGCCGTGGTCGCCCGGGCGAGCGCCTGGGCGGGAGCGTTCGGCAGGTACCCGAGGGCGTCGGCGCTGGCCCGGACCTTCGCGGCCAGTTCCCCGCCGACCGTCCGGGCCGAGCCGTTGAGCGCCCGGGAGGCCGTCGCGAGCGAGACCCCGGCGTGACGGGCGACCTCACTGAGGGTGACACCCATCGACCGTTCCCCGCTTTCCTCCGCCACCTGCATTGACGTGCGAAGCATATCTCCATAACCTCCGGGAAAGCGCTTTCCCCTTGCCGGCACCGACCGCACAGGACGCAGAGGACCACGCATGCCCCAGAGAGTGACGCAGAGAGTGATCGGCGTCGTGATGAACGGCGTCACCGGCCGGATGGGCTACCGCCAGCATCTGGTGCGCTCGATCCTGGCCATCCGCGAGCAGGGCGGACTCGCCCTGGAGGGCGGCGACACACTGTGGCCCGAGCCGATCCTGGTCGGCCGCGGCGCCCGCAAGCTCAGGGAACTGGCGGACCGCCACGGCCTGACGCACTGGACCACCTCACTGGACGAGGCACTGGCCCACCCGCTCGCCGAGATCTACTTCGACGCCCAGATCACCCGGGCCCGCGAGCCGGCCCTGCGCACCGCCATCGCGGCCGGCAAGCACGTCTACACCGAGAAGCCGACCGCGGAGTCCCTCGACGCCGCACTCGAACTGGCCCGGCTGGCCCGGGAGGCCGGGGTGTGCAACGGCGCCGTGCAGGACAAGCTCTTCCTGCCCGGCCTGCTCAAGCTCAAGCGACTGGTGGACGGCGGCTTCTTCGGCCGCATCCTGTCGGTGCGCGGCGAGTTCGGCTACTGGGTGTTCGAGGGCGACTGGCAGGACGCGCAGCGCCCCTCCTGGAACTACCGCGCCCAGGACGGCGGCGGCATGATCCTCGACATGTTCCCGCACTGGCGGTACGTGCTGGACCAGATCGTCGCGCCCGTCCGCTCGGTGTACGCGCACACCGCCACCCACATCCCCGAGCGGGTCGACGAGCAGGGCCGGACCTACCCGGCGACGGCCGACGACGCCGCCTACGGCGTCTTCGAGCTGGAGGGCGGGATCACCGCCCAGATCAACTCCTCCTGGGCCGTCCGGGTCGACCGCGACGAGCTGGTGGAGTTCCAGGTCGACGGCACCGAGGGCAGCGCCGTCGCCGGGCTGCGCAACTGCCGGATCCAGCACCGGGCCACCACCCCGAAGCCGGTGTGGAACCCGGACCTGCCGGCCACCGAGCGGTTCCGCGAGCAGTGGCAGCAGGTTCCGGACAACGGCGAGTTCGACAACGGCTTCAAGGCCCAGTGGGAGCTCTTCCTGCGACATGTCGTCACCGGCTCCCCGTACACCTGGGACCTGCTGGAGGGCGCCAAGGGCGTCCAGCTGGCCGAACTCGGCCTGCGCTCCGCCCGCGAGGGCCGCCGCCTGAACGTTCCCGCCCTGGAGATCCGATGACCGAGCTGAACCTTCCCGGCCACGGCCGCCACCGGCTGAGCGCCCCCGAGCCGCTGGAGATCCCGGCGCACCCGCCGAAGGAGCGCACGGCCTTCGCCGCCGCGCACGTCGTCGCCGACCCGCTCGGCGGCAACGCCCCCGGTGCCCCGGCCGCCGTCGACTGGGACGCCACCCTCGCCTTCCGCCACCACCTCTGGTCCCTCGGCCTCGGCGTCGCCGACGCCATGGACACCGCCCAGCGCGGCATGGGCCTGGACTGGGCCGCCACCCGGGAGCTGATCGTCCGCTCCGGCGCGGAGGCCCGCGCCTTCAGGGAGGCAGCGCGAAGCGCTTCGGACAAGGGTGGTGGCGGGCGACGGGAGGGAGGCCGGCTCGCCTGCGGCGTCGGCACGGACCAGCTCACCGGCCCGGCCGCGAGCCTCGCCGAGATCACGGCCGCCTACGAGGAGCAGCTCGCGGTGGTCGAGGAGGCCGGCGCGCAACCCGTCCTGATGGCCAGCCGCGCCCTGGCCGCGCGGGCCCGCGGGCCGGAGGACTACCTCCAGGTCTACGGCCGGCTGATCGCCCAGGCCGGTCGGCCGGTGATCCTGCACTGGCTCGGCGAGATGTTCGACCCGGCGCTGGCCGGCTACTGGGGCTCCGCCGACCCGGACACGGCCACCGCGACGGTGCTCGCGCTGATCCGGGAGCACCGCGCCGGCATCGACGGCATCAAGGTCTCCCTGCTCGACGCCGAGCGGGAGATCGCCCTGCGCCGCGCCCTGCCCGAGGGCGTCCGGCTCTACACCGGCGACGACTTCGACTACCCGCGGCTCGTCCGCGGCGACGGACTCGGCCACAGCCACGCACTGCTGGGCGTCTTCGACCCGATCGCCACCCGCGCCGCGGCCGCGCTGCACGCCCTGGACGCCGGGGACCTCGACCGGTACGACGCGCTGCTCGCCCCCACCCTCCCGCTGGCCCGCCACCTGTTCGCGGCGCCGACGTACCACTACAAGACGGGCATCGTGTTCCTCGCCTGGCTGGCCGGCCACCAGAGCCACTTCACCATGGTCGGCGGGGCGCAGAGCAGCCGTTCCGTCGTCCACCTGGTGAAGCTGTTCCGGCTGGCGGACGCCGCCGGGGTGCTGCCCGATCCGGAACTGGCGGCGCACCGGATGCGGCGGTTCCTCGCGGTGGCGGGGGTGGAGGCGTGAACCGGCTCTCGCTGAACCAGATCACCACCAAGGGCTGGAGCCTGCCGGAGGCGGTGCGCAGCTGCGCGGCGGCCGACGTCCCGGCGATCGGGCTCTGGCGCGACAAGGTGGAGGAGGTCGGCGTCGCGTCCGCGGCCAGGCTGGTCCGCGAGGCGGGACTGGCCGTCAGCAGCCTGTGCCGGGGCGGCTTCCTCACCGCCGAGGGGCCGGACGCCCACCGGGCGGCGCTCGCCGACAACCTCCGTGCCCTGGAGGAGGCGGCCGAACTCGGCACCGACACCCTGGTGATGGTCGTCGGCGGGGTGCCTGCGGGCAGCCGCGACCTGGCCGGGGCCCGGGAGCGGGTCGCCGAGCGGCTGGCCGAACTCGCCCCGTACGCCGGTGACCTGGGCGTACGGCTGGCGATCGAACCGCTGCACCCGATGTTCTGCGCCGACCGGGCCGTGGTCTCCACCCTCGGCCAGGCCCTCGACCTGGCCGAGGGCCACCCCGTCGAGCAGGTCGGCGTCGTCGTCGACAGCTACCACGTGTGGTGGGACCCGGACCTCGCCGCGCAGGTCGCCCGGGCGGGCGCCCGGATCGCCTCGTACCAGGTCTGCGACTGGACGCTGCCGCTGCCCGCCGACGCCCTGCTCGGCCGGGGCCACGTGGGCGACGGCCACATCGACTTCGGGGCGCTGACGGCCATGGTCACGGCCGCCGGCTACACCGGCTGGATCGAGACCGAGATCTTCAACCAGGAGATCTGGGACACCCCCGGGGAGCAGACCCTCGCGACGGTGGTCGAGCGCCACCGGGCCCACGTGGTGGGCGGATGAGGGTCGTCCTCGCCCCGGACTCCTTCAAGGGGACGGTCACGGCGACCGACGCCGCCCGGGCGCTGGCCGACGGCTGGCGCTCGGTGCGGCCGGGCGACGAGCTGATCGCGCGTCCGATGGCCGACGGCGGCGAGGGCACCATCGCCGCCGTCGCGGCCGCCCTGCCCGGCACCACCGAGCACGAGGTCCCCGGCTGCACCGGCCCCGACGGGCGGCCGGTCACCGGGCGGTACGCGCTCCTGCCCGACGGCACCGCGCTGGTGGAACTCGCCGTCGCCAGCGGGCTGCCCCTGATGTCCCGCCCCGCACCGCTCACCGCGACCACGCGGGGCACCGGCGAGACCGTCGCGGCGGCCCTCGACGCGGGCGCGCGCCGGCTGGCGGTCGCCCTCGGCGGCTCCGCCTCCACCGACGGCGGCAGCGGCCTGCTCGCGGCGCTCGGCCTGCGGCTGACCGACGCGCGGGGCCGGGCGCTCCCCGACGGCGGCGGAGCACTGCCCCGGGCCCACCGGGTCGACGTCGCGGGCCTGCGCCCGGCGCCGCCCGACGGTGTGGTGCTGCTCACCGATGTCACGAATCCGCTGCTCGGCCCGGACGGCGCCGCCGCCGTCTACGGCCCGCAGAAGGGCGCGGACCCGAACGAGGTCGCCCTGCTCGACCAGGGCCTCGCCCGGCTCGCCGCGCTCCTCGGCGCGGACCCGGCGCGGCCCGGCACCGGTGCGGCGGGCGGCACCGCCTACGGCCTCGCGGCCGCCTGGGGCGCCGTCATCCGCCCCGGCGCCGCCGCCGTCGCCGACCTCCTCCGCCTCGACCGGGACATCGCCGCGGCGGATCTGGTGATCACCGGTGAGGGCCGGTACGACGCGACCAGCCTGCGCGGCAAGGCGGTCGGCGAGGTCCTCGCCCGGGCCGCCCGGGCCGGCGTCCCCGCCCGGATCGTCGCGGGCGAGTCGGCCGACGACCAGGTGCTGACCCTCGCCGCGCTCGCGGGCGGCCCGGCCTCGGCCCGGGAGCACGCCCGCACATGGCTGGCCCGCGCCGGCGCCCGGCTCGCCGACGACGCGGCGGGCTGAACTCCCGCCGTCCGGGCCCGGTCCCCACGCGCTCGGCGCGAACGGGCCGCCCGGGTCACCCGCCCGGCACCACGTTCGCCGGCGGCAGGCCCTCGAAGAAGGCCACCGCCTCCTCCCGCCAGTGCGGGCGCCAGCTCTCGGCTTCGGCGCGGGCCGCGTCGGCGCAGCGGCGCATGTCGGAGCGGAGCCTCCGGTCCACGCCCAGCCGTCGGGCCAGCTCTCGGACCTGTTCGACCGCGTCGGCCGGGCAGTGCGGGTCGCCGAGCGCGGACTCCACCACGGCCCGCTGCGCCTCGTCCGCGGCGGTGAGCAGGGCGCTCACGGCGTAGCTGCGGCGTCCCGCGCGGAGGTCGGCGCCGGTGGACTTGCCGGTGGCGTCCTCGTCGCCGAACAGGTCGAGGTAGTCGTCGCGCAGCTGGCCGCCGATGCCGACCAGGGTCGCGTACCGGCGCAGCCGTGCGTCGTGGCCGGCCACGTCCTCGCCGGCGGCCAGCAGCCCCAGCCGCAGCGGGGCGAGGACGGAGTACCGGGTCGACTTGTACTCGCAGACGGCGTGCAGGAACTCCTCGTCCGGGAGCGGCAGGAAGTCGCGTTCGAGGTCGAGGATCTGGCCGGCGACCGTCTCGGCGCCGGTGTTCAGCTGCACCTCCAGCATCGCCTGGCGCAGCTCGGCGGGGACGTCCGCCTCCAGTAGGACCCGCATCGAGAGGAAGGCGGCGAGGTCCCCGGCCAGGACGGCCAGGCCGAGCGCGGTGCGGTCCGCCGCCGGGAACTCCCGGCGGTAGGCGTAGTACGTGGAGGGGCCGCCGCGGCGTACGGGCGCGTCGTCGATGATGTCGTCGTGGACGAGCCCGTGCGTCTGGAGCAGCTCGATGCTCAGCGCGGCCTCCGCCAGGCCGGGCACGGGGTCGGTGGTCACCAGCCGGGCCGCCTCGTACAGCAGGGCGACCCGCAGCCGCTTGCCGCCGCGCAGGGAGAGGTCCCGCAGCAGCTCCAGGCAGCGCGGGGTGAAGCGGCTGAGCGACGGCGTGTCGAGGCGCTCCGGCAGGGCGGCGAAGTAGGCCTCGAAGCGGAGGTCGAACCGGCGCCGGTGTCCGGCGGCTCGTTCGCGGGCGGCTGCCATGATCGTCTCGTTCACGAGGCCCACCCTCGCATCCGGCGCACGGGACCGCGCAGCCGCCCTGTCTACTCGGTCTGGACGGCGATCAGGCAGGTGTCGTCGTCGGTGTCGGCGGGGCTGAGTTCGAGCAGCCGGTCCAGGTACTGCTCCAGGTCCGGGCCGGGGTCGCCGGCCGCCCGGAGCAGCTGCTCCACCGACTCCTCCACCGGACGGTCCCGGCGTTCGACCAGCCCGTCGGTGTAGAGCAGCAGGACGTCACCCGGGTCGAGCCGGGCGGTGCGTTCCTCGTACTCGGCGTCGTCCAGCGCGCCGAGCAGCACCCCGTGCGGCAGCGGCAGCACCTGGGCGCCGTCCGCGCCGAGCCGGATCGGCGGCAGGTGGCCGGCCCGGGCCCAGCGCAGTTCGCCGCCGACCGGGTCCAGCAGCACACAGACGGCCGTCGCGGTGACCTGGCCCGGTTCGCGCAGGGCCACGGTGTTGGCCCACTCCAGCAGCCGGCCCGGGCCGGCCCCGGTGACGGCGAGGCCGCGCAGGGCGTGCCGCAGCGCGACCATCCCGGTGGCCGCGCCGACACCGTGCCCGGCCACGTCGCCGACCGCGAGCAGCACCCGCCGGTCGGGCAGCACCAGCACGTCGTACCAGTCGCCGCCGACCCGGTCGCGCTGGGCAGCGGGCCGGTAGCGGACGGCGGCGTGCAGGCCGGTGACGGCGAGCGGGGGCGGGGCGGCGGGCAGGATCGCCTGCTGCAGCCGCAGTGCCAGCTGCGCCCGTTCGGCCGATTCCTGCTCGCTGTCGGCCAGCCGCTCCCGGGTGGCGCCGAGCGCGACCTCCGTCCAGTGCTGGGCGGAGACGTCGTGGTAGGCGCCGCGGACGGCGACGAGCCGGCCGGTCTCGTCCACCACCGGCTCGGCGATCACCCGGGTGAAGCGGTGGGTGCCGTCCGGGCGGTCCAGCCGGACCACCGCGGAGGCGGTGCGGTGGTGGTGCCGGACGGTGTCCAGCAGCCGCCGGACCGCCGGCCGGTCGTCCGGGTGGGTGTGCCGCACGAGCCGGTCCAGCGGTACGGGCGGGGCGTCCGGCGGCAGCCCGTACAGCTCGCGCAGCCCGTCGCTCCAGCGGATCCGGCCCTCGGCGGGGAACTCCTCGAACCCGGCCACCCGGGCCAGCCGCTGGGCCTGGCGCAGCAGGGCGGCGTGCTCGTCCTCCTCCTGCTCGTCGTCCAGCCGCCAGCAGACCAGCACCCGGCCCCCGAGCGGGACGACCGAGAGCAGTACGGCCACCGGGACGGCGGGCCCCTGCTCCCGGAAGGCCAGCCGGAGCGGCTCGGCGGTCGACGGCACGCCCGTCTCGTACGCGCGCAGCAGCCGGTCGAGCAGCCCGGCGGCCGAGGCGACCGGGTACGTCTCCAGCAGCGAGGCGCCCTCCAGTGCCTCCCGGGGCCGGCCGAGCGGGTCGCGGAACCGGGCGTTGACCCGAACCACCGTGAAGTCGGCGATCCGCTCGGCCCGCAGGACGGGGCCCAGCAGCAGCGCGGGGGTGAGCAGACCGTCCAGGAGGTCGTCTGCCCGCTCGGGGGGCACGGGCTCCGGGGGTGGGCCGAGCAGGGTCGCGCAGAGGTCGGCGAGGGCGTACAGCCCCCGGCGCCGGGCCGGGCCGAGCACCGGGGCGGAATCGGGGCCGGTGGCCGGCCAGAGCAGCTCCAGCGCGCCCGTGCGGCGGCGCCGGTCGAGCAGCGGGACGACCGCGCGGGCGGCGGCGGCGCCGACCGAGGGACCGTCCGCCCCCGGTTCCCCGGGCCACAGCTCGGCTCCCCCGCCGACGACCAGCTGCGCCGGGGTGGGGACGCCGGGCGGCACCCGGGACCAGCCGGCCGCCTCCTCGGCGGAGAGCCCGGCGTGCGCGGCGAGGGCGAGCGCGCCGCCGGGCAGCCGCTGCCAGACGGCCACGGCGCGGACGCCGAGCGCCGCCGCGGCCTGGTCGAGCACGGCCCCGGCGGCGTGCTCCAGGTCGGGCGCGGAGGCGAGTGCGGGTGCGACGGGCGGGCCTGCCTCGGGCGGTTCGGCGGTGGGGAGGCCGAGGGCCGCCGGTCCGGGCGCGCCGTCCGGAGCCGGTGCGGGAGCTGTTCCCGGTTCCTGGCCCGGCTCCGGGAGGGCCGCGATGTCCGTCGCCAGAACGAGCACCGGCACGCCCGACTCCCGGGCCAGCCGGGCGAGGTGCGCGGCGGCCTCGGCGACGGGCAGGCCGAGCCGCTCGGCCAGGATGCCGGTGGCGAGGTCGACGGCGGCCCTGGTCCACGCCTCGGCGTGCGCGCGGGCGGCGGCCGCCCGGAGGCGACGGACGGTCTCGGCCAGGGCCCGGGCGGTGCGCTCCGCGGCCTCCTGCGCCGGGGACTCCTGCCCGGCGGACTCCTGCCCGGCGGTCACGGCGCGCCCCGGGGCCGGGGCGCGGTGCCCGCGCGAAGGGCGGCGGTGCCCGAGTGCCGGGCCGCGGTTCCCCCGGACCGGGGAGCCGTCATGACGCGTCCAGCCATTCCCGCATCCGCTCCAGCAGCCGGCCGGTGTCGACCGGCTTGGTGATGTGGTCGTCGGCCCCGGCGGCCAGGCTGCGGTCCCGGTCGCCGGGCATGGCCTTGGCGGTGACGGCCACGACCGGCAGCCGCTCGAAGCGGGCGTCGGCGCGGATCTCCGCGATGGCGGCGTAGCCGTCCAGCTCGGGCATCATGACGTCCATCAGCACCAGGTCGGTCTCCGGGTGGGCGCGCAGCACGTCGAGCCCGGCGCGGCCGTCGGCGGCGTGCAGGATGGTCAGCCCGTGCCGTTCCAGGGCGGCGGTGAGCGCGAAGACGTTGCGGATGTCGTCGTCGACGATCAGTACGGTCCGTCCGACGAGCGGTCCCGCCACGGCCGGGGGCGGGTCGCTCTCCTCGGTCTCCTCCACCGCCGAGGGGCTCTCGACCACCGAGGGGCTCTCGACCGCCTCGGGGGCCGCGCCGCCGCCCCCGCCCCCGCCCCCGGACCCGGGCACCGGCGTGCCGCCCGTCGCCACCGCCGCCGCCTGCTCGCCCAGCGGCAGGTACAGCGTGAACCGGCTGCCCTGCCCCGCCG
This sequence comes from Kitasatospora sp. NPDC054795, assembly GCF_053611565.1. NCBI lineage: Bacteria > Bacillati > Actinomycetota > Actinomycetes > Kitasatosporales > Streptomycetaceae > Kitasatospora > Kitasatospora sp. NPDC054795. The sequence continues at coordinate 11,429 of NZ_JBSHAP010000114.1, read as the reverse complement.
CGGAGCGGACGGTGATGGTGCCGCCGAGCAGCCGGGCGAGCTCCCGGCTGATCGACAGGCCGAGGCCGGTGCCGCCGTAGCGCCGCGCGGTGGAGCCGTCGGCCTGCTGGAAGGCTCCGAAGATGGTGTCCAGGTGGGCCGGGTCGATGCCGATCCCGCTGTCGTCGACGTGGAAGGCCACCGCGGCGGGCGCGCGCCCGAGTCCGGGCGGCAGCTCGGCCTCCTCGACGCGTTCGATCCGCAGCTCGACCCGGCCGGTGTCGGTGAACTTGACGGCGTTGGAGAGCAGGTTGTGCAGCACCTGACGCAGCCGCGCCTGATCGGTGACGATCCGTTCCGGCACGGCCCGGTCGACGGCCACCTCGAAGGCGAGCCCCTTCTGGTCGGCCAGCGGCCGGAAGCCGGACTCCACGTACTCCAGCAGTTCGCGCACCGCGAAGGGCTCGATGGACAGGTCCATCTTCCCGGCCTCCACCTTGGAGAGGTCCAGGATGTCGTTGATGAGCTGGAGCAGGTCGGTGCCGGCCGAGTGGATGACGCCCGCGTACTCGACCTGTTTGGGGGTGAGGTTGCCGCCGCTGTTCTCGGCGAGCAGCTGGGCGAGGATGAGCAGGCTGTTCAGCGGGGTGCGCAGCTCGTGGCTCATGTTGGCCAGGAACTCCGACTTGTACATCGAGGTCCGGGTCAACTCCTGTGCCCTTTCCTCCAGTTCCTGGCGGGCCTGCTCGATCTCCAGGTTCTTCGCCTCGATGTCCCGGTTGCGCTGGGCGAGCAGCGCGGCCTTGTCCTCCAATTCGGCGTTGGAGCGGCGCAGTTCCTCCTGCCCTTCCTGCAACTCCTTGGACTGGGCCCGGAGTTCGGCGGTGAGCCGCTGGGACTCGCCGAGCAGCTCGTCGGTGCGCGCGTTGGCCAGCAGGTTGCCGAGGTTGACCCCGCAGGCCTCGGCGAACTGGGTCAGGAAGTCGCGGTGGACCTGGGTGAACGGATGGACCGAGGCGAACTCCAGCACGCCGATCAGCCACTCCTCCAGGGCGATCGGCAGGACGACCAGTGAGCGGGCGTCGGCGCCGCCCGCGCCGGAGGAGACGGTGGCGTAGCCGGGCGGCAGGTCGTCCACGGCGACGGTCCGCCGGGTCCGGGCGGCCTGGCCGACCAGGGACTCCCCCAGCCGCAGCCGCCGCTGCTCCCCGGCCGGGCGGCCGTAGGCGCTGATCAGGGCCAGCTCGGTGCCGTCCGCGCCCTCCTCGGCGAGGAAGAACGCGCCGTACTGGGCGCCGACCAGCGGGGTCAGCTCGTCGGTGATCATCCCGGCGACGGCACGGATGTCCCGCCGGGCCTGGATGGCGGCGGAGAAGCGGGCCAGGTTGCTCTTGAGCCAGTCCTGCTCCTGGTTGGCCAGGGTGGTCTCGCGCAGCGATCCGACCATCGCGTTGATGTTGTCCTTGAGGTCGGCGACCTCGCCGGAGGCGTCCACGCTGATCGAGCGGGTCAGGTCTCCGGCCGCGACGGCGCTGGTGACCTCGGCGATGGCGCGGACCTGCCGGGTGAGGTTGCCGGCCAGCTCGTTGACGTTCTCGGTGAGCCGCTTCCAGGTGCCGGAGACGCCCTCCACCCGGGCCTGCCCGCCGAGCCGGCCCTCGCTGCCGACCTCCCGGGCCACCCTGGTCACCTCGGCGGCGAACGAGGACAACTGGTCGACCATCGTGTTGACGGTGGTCTTGAGTTCCAGGATCTCGCCGCGCGCGTCCACGTCGATCTTGCGGGTCAGGTCGCCGTCGGCGACGGCGGTGGTGACCTGGGCGATGTTGCGCACCTGGCTGGTCAGGTTGTGCGCCATGAAGTTGACGTTGTCGGTGAGGTCCTTCCACGTCCCGGCGACATTGGGCACCCGGGCCTGGCCGCCCAGGATGCCCTCGGTGCCGACCTCGCGGGCGACCCTGGTGACCTCGTCCGCGAAGGCGGACAGCGTGTCCACCATGGTGTTGATGGCGGCGGCGAGGGCCGCGACCTCGCCCTCGGCCTCGACGGTGATCTTCCGGGAGAGGTCGCCGCGCGCCACCGCGGTCGCCACCTCGGACATCGAGCGGACCTGGCCGGTCAGGTTGGAGGCCATCACGTTGACGTTGTCGGTGAGGTCCTTCCACGTCCCGGAGACCCCCCGGACGGTGGCCTGGCCGCCCAGGTTCCCGGCGGTGCCGACCTCCCTGGCGACCCTGGTGACCTCGTCCGCGAAGGAGGACAGCTGGTCGACCATCGTGTTGATGGTCTCCTTCAGCTCCAGGATCTCGCCGCGCGCGTCGACCCGGATCTTCTGGCTCAGGTCGCCCTCCGCGACGGCGGTGGTCACCTCGGCGATCGAGCGGACCTGGGCGGTGAGGTTGTCGGCCATGACGTTGACGGACTCGGTGAGCGCCCGCCAGGTGCCGGAGACGTCCCGGACGTCCGCCTGCCCGCCGAGCCGGCCCTCGGTTCCCACCTCCCGGGCCACCCTGGTCACCTCGTCCGCGAACGAGGACAGCTGGTCGACCATCGTGTTGATGGTCGTCTTGAGTTCCAGGATCTCCCCGCGGGCGGCGACCGAGATCTTCTGGGTGAGGTCCCCCTCGGCCACGGCGGTCGCCACCTGGGCGATGTTGCGCACCTGCCAGGTCAGGTTGCCCGCCATCGCGTTCACCGAGTCGGTCAGGTCGCGCCACGTCCCGGCGACGCCCGGCACCTGCGCCTGGCCGCCGAGCCGGCCCTCGGTGCCCACCTCCCGGGCCACCCTGGTCACCTCGTCCGCGAACGAGGACAGGGTGTCCACCATGGTGTTGACGGTGCTCTTGAGCTCCAGGATCTCGCCGCGCGCGTCCACCTCGATCTTCTGGGTGAGGTCGCCGCGCGCCACCGCCGTGGTGACCTGGGCGATGTTGCGCACCTGCCAGGTCAGGTTGCCGGCCATCGCGTTCACCGAGTCGGTCAGCTCCAGCCAGGTCCCGGTCGCGTCCGGGACCTGCGCCTGGCCGCCGAGCCGCCCGTCGCTGCCGACCTCCCGGGCCACCCTGGTCACCTCGGAGGTCACCCGGGCCAGCTGGTCGGCCATGCCGTTGAAGACCTCGGCGATCTCCCCCAGCACCCCCGGCCTGTCCGGGGCGAGCCGGGTGCGGAAGTCCCCGTCGCGCACGGCCGTCAGCCCGGCGAGCAGCTGCCGCAGTGCCTGCTCGGCCGGGTCGGCCGCGGGGGCTGCGGCTACCGGGTGCTCGTCCATCCGCCCACCGTCCGGATCGCTCGCACGGCCTGGGTGCGCCGTCGTCCGGGCACCTCGGACCCGAGGGCGACGGGCTGCCGCCCTGCTCCCACTGTCCCACCGCGGGCCGGAGGCGACACTCGGGGCGGACGGGCCCGGGGCGGACGGACACTCGGGGCGGACGCGCCCGGGCTGGGGCGGCAGGCCTCAGCGGCCTCAGCGGCCCCGGCGGCCTCAGCCCGGTACGGTCCCGCGGATCGGAAAGGCGTCGGTGGCGCCGGTGAGTTCGAGCATCCGCAGGATCAGCGGCCGGGGCCGGGCCAGCTCGATCCGGCTGCCGTCCACCGCCGCCCGGGCCTTGGCCCGCAGCAGGGCGTTGAGCCCGGTGGAGTCGCAGAACTCCAGCCCGGCGCAGTCCACCACGACCACGCCGGCCGGCCCGGCGAAGGTCCGGTTCAGCGCGGCCCGCAGGTCGGCGCTGGAGTCGAGGTCCAGTTCGCCGAGCAGCACCAGGACGGTGCCCAGGGCCCACGGCCGGATCTCGACCGTCAGCCCCTCGGCCCGGTCGACGGCCGGACCGCCGCACTTCGACGGGCGCCGCGTCATGGCTCGGGCTCCTCTCGCTCGGTGAGGACCGGGCTCCGGTCGGTGCCGGCGCTCACATCCATGCGGCTGTCCGCTGCGGAGCGCCGGAAACCCCGGGCGGGGCGGCGGAAACCCCCGGGCGGGGAAGGGTGCGATCAGTCGGGCCGCTGCGGCTCCCCGTCCGAACCGGCCGCCGTCAGGGCCGGCGGGCGCGGCACCTCCAGCCAGACCAGCTTCCCGCCGTCGTCGGGCCGGAAACCCCAGGCGTCGGCGAGCCGGTCCACCACCCGCAGCCCGTGCCCGCCCGGTCGGCCGGCACCGGCGAACGGGCGCAGCCGCGGCGGTACGGGGCTGGCGTCCACGACCTCCACCCGCAGCCGGGCGCCGTCCCAGTGGAGCCGCAGTTCGCGCGGGCCGCCGGAGGCGTGCAGGCAGGCGTTGGTGACCAGTTCGGAGACCATCAGCAGGACGTCCTCGGCCGCGGCCCTCCGGTCGTCGTCGGGGGCGGGCAGCCAGTGCCAGGACACCAGCGCCCGCCGGCTGAACTCCCGGCTGCGCTGCACCGCGCCGGCACTGCCCTCCAGCACCAGCCGCCTGGTCTGCTCCCCACTCGGCGGCCCACCGTTCCCGGGGCGGTCCACGGTTTGCCTCCTCACCTCGGCTCGGGCGGTGCGGCGGGCCCGGCCGGGCCCTCGCCGGGCGCCTCCAGCGCGGTGCGGAGGTCGGGGTGGACCCGCAGCACGCCGTCGGCCCCGGTGATCGCGAGCAGCCGCACCACCAGCGGGCCGGCGCCTGCCAGCTCCAGCCGCACGCCGTCCCCCTGGGCGTCCAGCCGGGCGCGCAGCAGGACGTTCAACCCGGTCGAGTCGCAGAACCGCAGGCCGGCGAGGTCGACGACGATCCGCTCGATGCCGGCCGCCGACGGCGGCCGGGCGAGGGCGGTCCGCAGGTCGTCCGCGGTGTCGTGGTCCAGTTCCCCGGTGACGGTGACGATCCGTACCGGCCCCCGGTCCCCGACCTCGACCCACAGGTCGCCGGACTCGTGCTCCCCGGTGGGCTCGCAGGGTCGCTCGGATGGCCGTGGCATGGCTCGCTCCCGGTCCGGTGGGGACGGCGGGGCGCCGTCCCGCCCATCATCGCGCGCGCCGTGCCGGGCCGCGCGGACGGCCGTACCCGCGAGTTTCCCGGGTACGGGCGGGAGCACCGTCCGTCGGTCGTCCATGCCCCGCGTCTGCCCGAACCCGGCCGGGACACACGTACCGCCGCCGGCCCGGGAGCACGTCCGGGTCGCCCGCGCAGGCCGGCGCGCGCAGACGTTTCACGCGAGGACGTTAGAGCCCGCCGTGGCGGGGAAGTCGCCTTGGTGGCGGGGCCGCGGGACGCTCGCCGATTCGTGCCGCCCCGGGGCCCGGCAGGGGCACGAACGCAGGAGAACAAGGACGGACCCGTGAGATTTCTCGACCGCAGCACCGCCGGACACCAGCTGGCCCGCAGGCTCGCCCCGCTGCTGAGCGGGCGGGCCGGTACCGGGGTGGTGGTTCTCGGGCTCGCCCCCGGCGGGCTGCCGGTGGCGGCGGAGGTCGCCGAGGCCCTGGACGCCCCGCTCGACGCCACGGTGGTCCGGCCGCTGGCCGTCCGCGGCCACGACCGCCCGATCGGTGCGATCGCCGACGGCGACGGGCCGCTGGTCGACCGGCACACCCTGAGGAGCCTCGGCGTCACCGCGGCCGAGCTGGGCGCGAGCGTCAAGCGGGAGCGGGTGGAGGTCCACCGCCGTGAGGCGCTCTACCGCCCGGGCCGGGACCGGCTGCCATTGGACGGGCGCACCGTCGTCCTGGTCTCCGACGGCCTGACCGACGACCTCACCGCCCGGGCGGCCGTCCACGCCCTCGCCGCCGACCACCCGGCGCGGCTGATCCTCGCGGCGCCGGTCTGCGACGCCCGGATCGCGGCCGACCTGCGCCGGGACGTGGACGCGGTGGTCTGCCTCCACCTGCCCCGCTACGCGCACGCCGCCGGGCCCTGGTACGGCGAGTTCCACGAGGTCACCGACCGCGAGGCGGCCGTCCTGCTGCAGCGGCGCACCCCGGCGGGCCGCACCGGGGCCGGCCGGGGCTGAGCCGCTTCCTGCCCCGCCAAAACCCTTTGCCGGGCAGCGGCTGCACGGACCATCCTCCTGTCATGAACCATCCCCCGCACGTCATCGCCCTGGACGGAGCCACCCTTCGCCGCTTCGACGGCGAGTCGGACCTGTCCGAGTTCTTCGCGGTCATCGAGGAGTAGTTGGAGCACTTGCGGCCCTGGATGCCCTGGGTGGCCGAGCACAGCCGGGCCAAGACCACCGAGTTCCTCACCGGACGGGCGGAACTCTGGGCGAGCGGGCAGGACTTCACGTACGCGATCGTGCTCGACGGCGCGATCGTCGGCGCCTGCGGGCTGTTCCGGCGCGAGGACACCCCGGCCGGGGTCCGCGAGATCGGCTACTGGCTGCACCCCGCCGCCACCGGGCGCGGGCTGGCCACCCGGAGCGTGCGGGCCCTGGCCGGTGAGGCCTTCCGGTTCCCCGGGGTGGAGTTCGTCGAGATCGTCCACGACCCGGCCAACCTGGCCAGCGGCGCCGTCCCGGCCCGCCTCGGCTTCACCGAGCACCTGCGCCGCCCCGCGGAGGCGCTCGCCCCGGCCGAGACCGGGGAGGAACTGGTCTGGCGGCTGCCCCGGGAGCAGGCCCCGGCCCGGTGAGCCCGGCGGTCCGCAGCCAGGGGGGAGAGCATGCGGACCGCCGGGTGCGTCGGCCGGGTCGCAACGATCCGGCCGACGCGTCGGGAGCGGACGCGGTCGGAGCCTTCCGGCTCCGCGCGCAGTGCCCCATCTCGAACTCCGCGGTCCCGCCGTGGACCTCACCCACGGCGTCGCGCGTTCGCTCCCGTGCCCAGGAGACCCTCCCCGCCCACGCCGATAACACTTTCTTCCGAGCGCTTCCCCAGGACGTTCAGTTGACGGTTCATCACATAGACCGAGGCACGCTATGGCGGAGCGGGAAGTCGGGCTAGGATCACGACATGGTCACCGCCCGGTCGCCGTTGCGTACACGACGCGCCCGCCCCCGAGGGGTGGCGGCACGGCTGTTCTGGCTGGGCGCCCTGCTGGCGGCCGTGTTCGCGTCCCACGGGTTCAGTGCGGAGACCGGCGCCGGGCACACCGATCCGATCCGGATCACCTGGTCCACCCACGCCACCACGGCGGTCGACGGCCCCCGGGCCGCGCAGCCCGCGCACCACCAGGAGCACGGCGAGGACGCCGACCACCCCGGCGGCGAGTGCCTGTCCGGGAAGCCCGAGGACGGGCCCGACGCGGGGGCCGGCCGGCCGGTCCCCGCCGTCCTGCCCGCCGCCGCGGAGCCCGCACCGGCGCCCGTTCCACCGCGCCCGGCGGCCGGGAGCAGCGGAGCCGGATCGCCCGAACTCCCGCACCGGATCGCGCATCTGAGAGTCTAGACCGGCCCGGGCCGCGCCCCGCCACGCCCGCCTCGCGGTGCGGGCCGGCGCCCACTGCCCGCGTCCGTTCCCCCGCCGTCACCGATCCGCTGCCGCCGTGTGCGGCCGCGCGGAGTCCCGTCATGCCCAACCGGCTCCTGGCCGCGCTGCTGCTCGGCCTGTTCTCCCTGCTGCCCGTCGGCTGCGCGGAGCGGCACCTCGATGCCCGTCCGCACCGCTCCCCCGCGGCCACTGCCGCGGTCTCCACCCACGCCACCGCCCCGACCACCAGCGCGCCGACCGATCCGAGCGGCGCCCCCGCCGGTTCACCCGAGCGCTCCTGCCCGGAGGTCGACGACCTCGCGCCCGCGCAGCGCTCGGTCCGCACCCCCGCGGCGTCCCTCCCCTTCCCCGCCCAGATGCCCGTCGCCGACCCCGGCGCCGGACGGGCGGAGCCTCCCGCGCCCCGCCCGGCGGCCGCCGTCGGTCGCGCCGCCGGCACCACCGGGCCGAGAGGCCCGCTGCTGGTCACCTGCCGGTGGCGGATATAGCGGCTCGGAGTCCGTCCGAACCGCCGTACCGTCCGCCAACCTGCCTACAGGAGACCAGACATGACATCCCTCACCCATCGCACCGACGACCACGCGGCCCTCAGCGGCCTGGTCGGCAACACCCCGGTCCTGCGGATCGGCGAGCCGCTCGCCCCGGCGGGCCGCGGCTTCTGGGCCAAGCTGGAGGGCTTCAACCCCGGCGGCATCAAGGACCGCCCGGCCCTGCACATGGTCCAGCGGGCCCGGGCCCGGGGCGAGTTGAGCCCGGGCGGCCGGATCGTCGAGTCCACCAGCGGCACGCTGGGCCTGGGCCTCGCGCTGGCCGGCATGGTGTACCGGCACCCGGTCACGCTGGTCACCGACCCGGGGCTGGAGCCGGCCATGGCCAGGCTGCTCACCGCCTACGGCGCCGAGGTGGAGACGGTCACCGGCCCGCACCCGCGGGGCGGCTGGCAGCAGGCCCGGCGCGACCGGGTGGCCGAGCTGCTGGCCCGCCGCCCCGGCTCGTGGTGCCCCGACCAGTACAACAACCCCGACAACACCACCGCCTACACCCCGCTGGCGCTCGAACTCGCCGCCCAGCTGGGCCACCTGGACGTGCTGGTGTGCAGCGTCGGCACCGGCGGGCACTCGGCCGGCACCTCCCGGGTGCTGCGCCAGCTCTACCCGGGACTGCGGGTGGTCGGGGTGGACACCGTCGGCTCCACGATCTTCGGCCAGCCCGACCGCGCCCGGCTGATGCGCGGCCTCGGCTCCAGCATCTATCCGCGCAACGTCGCCTACCGGACCTTCGACGAGGTGCACTGGGTCGCCCCGGCCGAGGCCGTCTGGACCTGCCGCCGACTGGCCGCCTCGCACTACGCCACCGGCGGCTGGAGCGTCGGCGCCGTCGCCCTGGTGGCCGGCTGGCTGGCCCGCACCCGGCCCGCCGGCACCCGGATCGCCGCGATCTTCCCGGACGGGCCGCAGCGCTACCTCGGCACCGTCTACGACGACGAGTACGGTGCCGCGCACGACCTGCTCGACCACCCGCCGGCGGACGGCCCGGACAAACTCGCCCGGCCGGACGAGCGGGAGGTCACCCGCTGGACCCGCTGCACCGAGGTGGTCGACCCGCTGACCCTCGCGGGCGCCCCCGGCGGTGCCGCGTGAGGGGGCTGACCGCCCAGTTCCGCGGCCACGAGCGCAGTGTGCGACTGCTGATGGTCAACCAGTTCACCATCAACCTGGGCTTCTACATGCTGATGCCCTACCTGGCCGCACACCTGTCCGGCGGCCTGGGCCTGGCCGGCTGGACGGTCGGGCTGGTGCTCGGGGTGCGCAACTTCACCCAGCAGGGCATGTTCCTGGTCGGCGGCACGCTGGCCGACCGGTTCGGCTACAAGCCGCTGATCGTGGCGGGCTGCCTGCTGCGCACCATCGGCTTCGCCGCGCTCGGCCTCTCCTCCTCGCTGTCCGCCCTGGTGGCGGCCTCGGCGGCCACCGGCCTGGCCGGGGCGCTGTTCAACCCGGCCGTGCGGGCGTACCTCGCGCGGGACGCGGGCGAGCAGCGGGTGGCCGCGTTCGCACTGTTCAACGTCTTCTACCAGGCGGGCATCCTGCTCGGCCCGCTGGTGGGCATGGCGCTGACCGCGGTGGACTTCCGCACCACCTGCCTGGTCGCGGCCGGGGTGTTCGCGGTGCTCAGCGCGGTGCAGATCCGTTCGCTGCCGGCCCGCCGGGGCGACGGGCCGGCCGGGGGCCCGGAGCGTACGGGTGTCCTCGCGCAGTGGCGCGGGGTGCTGGCCAACCGCCCGTTCCTGCTCTTCGCGGGCGCGATGACCGGCTCGTACGTGCTGTCCTTCCAGGTGTACCTGGCGCTGCCGCTGGAGGTCCGCCGGCTGGGCGGCGACGGCACGGGCGGGACGGTGGCGACGGCGCTGCTGTTCGTGGTGTCCGGGCTGGGCACGATCCTGCTCCAGACCGGGGTGACCGCGTGGTGCCGGGCCCGGATCGCGCCGGGCACCGCCCTGGTCGCGGGGGTGGCCGTGATGGGCGCGGCCTTCCTGCCGCTGCTCGCCGCCTCGGCCCTGCCCGTCCCGGGGGCCGGCCCCGGGCGCTGGGCGCTCGCCGCCGGGCCGCCGGCGCTGGCCGCGGCGCTGCTGGCCCTGGGCACGATGCTGGCCTACCCGTTCGAGATGGACACCGTGGTCAGGCTCTCCGGGGACCGTCTGGTCGCCACCCACTACGGGCTCTACAACACGGTCTGCGGGGTGGGCATCACGCTGGGGAACCTGCTGACCGGCGCGGCCCTGGACGCCGCCCGCGCGGCCGGGCTCGCCGCGCTCCCCTGGCTGGCGCTGTGCGCCCTCGGGGTGGTCTGCGCGTTCTCGCTGCACGCGCTCCACCGGGGCCGGCGCCTCACCGGGCCCGCGCCGGTGCCCGCCGGGTAGGAACCGCACGGCAACGCCGAACGGCGGACCCGCAGGCTCACTCCCGGACCTGCGGGTCCGCCGACACCCCCTCGGAAAGCTTGTACCGAACGGTCCGTTTCCTCATACTTCCGGTCAGCGCCGATCAGGAGCTGATCATCCGCCGTGCTTCCGGAGAGCAACGACCTTGGTCCGCCCATCCCCTGACCGCGCTTCACGGCCCCAACCCTCGGGGCCGTCACCCCCTCAGGAGGAGATCGGTGAGGACCACGCGCACCACGCCCCGCACCGGCAGCACGCGCCGCTTCCGCCTGCTCGCCGCGGCCCTCGGCCTGCTGACCGCGACCGCGGTCGCCGCGCCGGGCGCCGCCGCCGCTCCCACCCGCACCGCCGAACCGGAACAGCTCTCGGCGATCAGCGACGCCATTCTGAACGCCGAGGTCGACGGCACGGCCTGGTACGTCGACGAAGCCGCCGGACGCGTCGTGGTGACCGCCGACAGCACCGTCTCCCCGTCCTCGCTCGCCCGGCTGATGAAGGCCGCCGGCCCCGCCGCGCCCAGCCTCGACGTCCACCGCGTCCCCGGCGTGTTCACCCCGCTGCTCGCCGGCGGCGACGCCATGTACGGCGGCGAGTACCGCTGCTCGCTCGGCTTCAACGTGGTGAGCGGCAGCACCTACTACTTCCTCACCGCCGGGCACTGCGGCAACGTCGCCCCCGACTGGTACACCGACGTCGCCCACAGCACCCTGATCGGCCCCACCATCGGCTCGACCTTCCCCGGCCACGACTACGCGCTGGTCCGCTACGACAACAGCGCCCTCAGCCACCCGGGCGGCTTCACCTCCGCCCCGGACGCCGTCGTCGGCGAGGCGGTGAAGCGCACCGGCTCGACCACCGGCACCCACGGCGGCACCGTCACCGGCCTCAACGCCACCGTGCGCTACACCGACGGCAGCACCGTCCGCGGCCTGATCCAGACCAACGTCTGCGCCGAGGCCGGCGACTCGGGCGGCCCGCTGTACGACGGCGCCAAGGCGCTCGGCCTCACCTCGGGCGGCAGCGGCGACTGCACCTCCGGCGGGACGACCTTCTACCAGCCGGTCAACGCGGCGCTCTCCGCGTACAACGTCAGCGTGTACTGACCCGCGCCCTTCCGTCCCGGCCGTGGGCCCGCCGCACC
>NZ_JBSHAP010000113.1:0-30008 GCF_053611565.1 Kitasatospora sp. NPDC054795 | reverse complement strand
GAGCAGGCCCGTGGTCAGTCCGTCGGGCAGTGGATGCCCGCGGCCGGGACGGTGCCGTCCAGCAGGAACGCGTCCACCGAGGCGCGGACGCACTTGCTCGCGCCGTAGCCGGTGTGGCCCTCGCCGTCGCGGCTGATCAGGACGGCGTTGCCGAGTTCGGCGGTGAGCTTCTCGGCCCAGGCGTACGGGGTGGCCGGGTCGCCGGTGGTGCCGACGACCACGATCGGGGTGGTGGCGGCCGACTTGATCACGTGCGGCTTCTCGGTCGCGCGGAACGGCCAGATCCGGCAGTCCGGGTCGAACAGCGAGGCCATCGGGTCGTGCTTGCCGACCAGCGGGGCCTTGGCGGCGAGGTCGGTCAGCGCGGCCTGCAGCTGCTCACCGGCCGGGGCGTCGGTGGCGCCGTCGGCGCAGTGGATGGCGGTGTAGGCATCCGCGGACGGGCCGTAACGGCCTTCTTCGTCACGGCCGTTGTAGCCGTCGGCGAGGTCGAGCAGGTAGTCGGCCTTGCCGCGCACCATCGCCCAGCCGATGGAGTTGCGCAGGCCGGTCCAGGCCTTCTCGCCGCCGTAGAGCCGGCTGAGCACGCCGGTCCAGGCCGCGCCGGCGGTCAGCGTGCGACCCTTCTCCGTCCGGAGAGGCTTCTCCTTGAGCCCGTCGAGGAAGGCGGCGAGCTTCTGCGGGGCCTGATCGGCATCCTTGCCGAGCGGGCAGGCGTCCTTGGTGACGCAGTCCGCGGCGAAGGCCTTCAGCGCCCGCTCGAAGCCGGCCGACTGCTCGATGTTGTGCTGGATCAGCGAGGTGGAGGCCGAGGTGGCGCCGTCCAGGACGAGCCGGCCGACCCGGTCCGGGAACTCCTCGGCGTAGAGCGAGCCGAGGTAGGTGCCGTAGGACATGCCGAGGTAGCTGAGCTTCTGGTCGCCGAGGGCGGCGCGCAGCACGTCCATGTCCCGGGCGGTGTTGCGGGTGCCGACGAAGGGCAGGACCTGCGCGTACTTGGCCTGGCAGGCGTCGGCGAGCTGCTTGCCGTGGTCGTCGCCCGCCTGGTCGGTGTTCAGCCAGGCGTCCCGGGCCCGGTCGTCCAGGCAGTTGAGCGGGCTGGTGCCGCCGGTGCCGCGCGGGTCGAAGCCGACGATGTCGTAGCGGTCGTGCAGCGGGCCGTCGAGGCCCTTGGGGTCGTAGGCGACCATCTGGACGCCGGAGCCGCCCGGGCCGCCGGGGTTGAGCAGCAGCGAGCCGATCCGCTGGTCGGGCCTGGTGGCCGGGTTGCGGACCACGGCGACGTCCAGGGTGCCGGCGGCCGGGGCGGTGTAGTCGAGCGGGACCTTGAGGGCGGCGCACTGGAGCGCCGAGACGTCCTCCTTGTTCTGCGGGTCCTTCGCGCAGGGGCCCCAGGCGAGCTGCTGGCCGTAGAAGGCCTTGAGCGCCGGGTCGGCGGCACCGGTGGGCTTGACGGTCGGGGTGGGCGTCGGGGTGGCCGTCGGCGTCGCGCCGGCGGGGGCCGTGGTGGCCGCGGGCACGGCGGCCGTGCCGCTCCCGCCGGTGCAGCCGGCCAGCAGGGCGGCGGTGGCGACGGCTGCGACGGCGGCGGGCAGGACGCGCCCCGGATTCCGAGTGATCATGAAATGCACGGCACAGGAATATCACCTGCCTGTCACATCGGTCACATGGGATTCTCGGAGTTCTCCGCAGCGCCGCTCGCCGCGATGGTCGGGGGCGATGCCGCCCGCCGGGCGCGAGGGGTGATTCCGCGGGGCGCCGAACGATGCCATGCTGAGGTCATGACAGAAAGCAGTGCGGTGGCCCCGCTCCGTGAGCAGGCGGAAGCCGGCGGGCGGCGGCGGGAGTTGGCCGCGGCGACGGTCGGATCGGTGGTCGAGTCCTTCGACTGGAGCATCTACGCCGTCCTCGCGCCCTACTTCGCGGCGGACCTCTTCGGGCACGGCAAGCACGGCGTCAGCGGCGTGCTCGGCGCGTACGTCACCTTCGCGGTGGGCTTCGTCGCCCGGCCGGTCGGCTCCTACCTGATCGGGCGGCTCAGCGACACCAGGGGGCGGCGCTTCGCGCTGAGCCTCGGCATGGCGGTGATCGCCGCCGCCAGCCTGGGCATCGCCGTCATCCCCGGCCAGCAGGCGATCGGGGTCTGGGCGGCACTACTGGCCGTGCTCGCCCGGGTGGTGCAGGGGCTCGCCTTCGGCGGGGAGGCGCCGAGCGTGGCCGCGTACGTGACCGAGACCGCCCCGCCCCGGCACCGCTTCGCGTTCAGCTCGATCTCCTACGGCGGGATCGTCCTCGGCTCGCTGCTCTCCTTCGGGGTACTCACCGTGCTGATCCACACCGTCGGCAAGTCCGGCCTGGAGAACGGTGGTTGGCGCCTGGGCTTCGCGGTCGCCGCACTGCTCGGGCTGGCCGCCGTCTGGGTGCGGCGGTGGGCGCCGGAGAGCGCGGAGTTCCGCCGCACCCGGGAGCGGGCGCGGCGCACCGCCCGCCCGCCGTTCCTGCGGACGCTGCGCGAGCACCGCTGGGCGGTGCTCACCGTCTTCCTCAACACCCTCGGGGGGACGGTCGGTTACTACTTCGCGCTGGCGTACCTGCCGCAGTACGCCGCCGCCTACCACGTGGTCGGCAAGGAGGAAGCGGCCTCCTTCATGACGGTGGTGCTCGTCGTGGTGCTGGCCACCATGCTGCTCACCGGCGTCGCCGCCGACCGCTTCGGCCTGCTGCCGGTCGCCCGGATCGGCTTCGGCCTGCCGATCCCGATGGTCGGCATCCTGCTCGCCGGGCTGCGCCAGGGCTGGCTGCCGTTCCAGGTCGTCGCCGTGCTGCTGGGGATGCTGGTGGCCACGGTGCTCGGCACGCTCAACGTCTTCACCGGGCTGCTGTTCCCGACCGAGGTGCGGGCGGTCGGCCTCGGCGTGGTCAACGCGACCACCATCGCCGCGTTCGGCGGCACCTTCCCGCTGCTCGCCGAGTGGCTGAACGGTCGTCATCTACTGGGCCTGATCCCCGGATACGTCACCGTCTGCACGGCCGGCCCGGCCATCGCGCTGCTGACGGCGATGAAGGTGCCGTCCTTCGCCGCGGCCGTCCGGGGCGCGGAAGCCCCGGTTCGGCGGACACCGGAAACCGCCTGACGGACAGTCATCCCCTGTGGTTGAGTGGTCCGGACCATTGCTGATCGGGGAGGGCGGAGCATGGGTGCCGACGCTTCGGGTGCGGACATACCGGACACTGCCGGACGGGACGGCGGCGCATCGGACTCCGGTCCGGGTGCCGGTGGTCCGGACGACTGGGGTTCGGACGACTGGGGGTCCTACGGCCGTCCGCCGGGGACCGGCCTGTCGGAGAGCTGGCTGACCGAGCCCGGGTTCGAGGAGCCGCCGCAGGTGGACCTGCGCACCGACCGGGCGCACTCGGCCCGGGTCTACGACTACCTGCTGGGCGGCAAGACCAACTTCCCCGCGGACCGCGAGGTCGGCGACCGCGTCCTGGCCGACCTGCCCGGCGTGCGCGCGGACGCCACCGCCGCCCGTGCCGTGATGCACCGGATGGTGCGCCGGCTCGCCGAGGTGCACGGCGTGCGCCAGTTCCTGGATGTCGGCACCGGCATTCCCACCGCGCCCAATCTGCACGAGATCGTGCAGTCCGTCGACCCGGCCTGCCGCGTGGTCTACGTCGACAACGACCCGATCGTGCTCGCCCACTCGCGCGCCCTGCTCACCAGCACCCCCGAGGGCCGCACCGCCTACGTCCAGGGCGACCTGCGCGAACCGGAGCGGTTCCTCGCCGACCCGGCGGTGGCCGGCACCCTGGACCTCCGCGAGCCGGTCGCCCTGACGCTGATCAACATCGTCCACTTCCTCTCCGACGAGGCCGCGCACCCGCCCGTCCGCAAGATCCTGGACGCCCTGCCCGCCGGCAGCTTCCTCGCGCTGTCCGCGGGGACGGCCGACATCGCGCCGGAGCGCAGCGCGGCCGCCGCCCGCCGGTACGAGGACGCCGGGATCACGCTGCACTTCCGCTCGCGCGAGCGCGTCGAACTCTTCTTCGCCGGGCTGGAGTTGGACGATCCGGGGGTGGTCCTGATCAACCGCTGGCACCCGGAGCTCGCCGAGGTCCCGGGCCCGGGCGGGGACACGGTCTCGGTGTACGGGGGAGTCGGCCGCAAGGCGTAGTCGGATCCTTCCTCGTCAAAACGATCGTCTTTACGTGCTCATGTCATTAAAGTGACTGCCCGTCGAACCCCCCACTCGGCAGGCGGAGATTTCATGACCATTGCACGCAGGTCCATCCTCAAGGGCAGCTCGGCGGCCGGAGCCGCCCTCGTGGCGGCAGGGACGGCGGCCGCGCAACCCGCGGCCGCCCAGCCGGCCGACGACGCGCCCGCCGGTCCGCTCCTGCAGACCACCCCGCACCGCGCCGGAACGGCCTCGGTGACCGGGCTTCACCTGCAGTTCGGCACCGACGCCAGTACGGAGATGACCGTCTCCTGGCTCACCCCGCAGTCCGTGCGCCGACCACAGGTGCGGTACGGCTCACCGGACGGCGGCCTCGGCCGGGTCGTCCAGGCCGAGACCCGCACCTACCGGGACTCGATCGACAAGGTCGAGGTGTACGTCCACCACGCGCGGCTCACCGGCCTGCGCCCGGGCACCACCTACCTCTACAGCGCCGGCCACGACGGTGCCAACGCCGAGACCGGCACCTTCACCACCGCCCCGCGCGGCCGGACCCCCTTCACCTTCACGAGCTTCGGGGACCAGGCCGCGCCCAACCTCCGCCGCCGGATCACCTTCCCCGACGGCATGCCCTCCCCGCTCGGCAAGTACCCCGTGTTCATGAGCAGCCAGGTCGGCACCGCGGCCTCCGCCGACATCGTCGCCGCCGTCGAACGCGTCGGGCCGCTGTTCAACCTCGTCAACGGCGACCTCTGCTACTCCTCCTACGCCGGCCGTCACGGCCAGAGCCGCACCGCGACCTGGGCCGACTGGTTCATCAGCAACAGCCGCTCCACCCGGCTGCGGCCCTGGATGCCCTGCGTCGGCAACCACGAGAACGAGGGCGGCAACGGCCCGATCGGCGCGACCGGCTACCAGGCCTACTTCACCCTCCCCGACTCCTCGGCCTCCTCCGACGAGGAGACCCGGGGCATGTGGTACGCCTTCACCGTCGGCTCGGTGCGCTTCATCAGCCTCGCCAACGACGACGAGGCCATCCAGAACTCCGGCGACGTCTACCTGCGCGGCTACTCCGGAGGTGCCCAACGGCGCTGGCTGGAGCGGGAGTTGCGAGCGGCCCGGAGCAGCCGGGCGATCGACTGGATCGTGGTCTGCATGCACCACCCGATGATCTCCAGCTCGATGCACGGCTCCGGCAGCGACCTCGGCCTCCGCGAGACCTGGGGCCCGCTGTTCGACGCCTACGGGGTCGACCTGGTGGTGTGCGGCCACGAGCACTACTACGAGCGCTCCCACCCCGTCCGCGGCACCCTGCCCAACGATACCCGCACCCCGGTGCCGACCGACACCCGCACCGACCTCGTCGACACCGGGCGGGGCACCGTCCACATGATCATCGGGGCCGGCGGCAACGCGGCCACCACGCAGGACGACCTCTTCGAGAAGCCCAAGGGCCGGGTGGTCGTCGGGCTGGAGGACCCGAAGCCGGGCGCGCCCTACCGGGAGTCGGTCTGGGTCACCGAGGACGCGCCCTGGGCCGCCGTCCAGGACCGCACCCACACCCACGGCTTCGCGGCCTTCGAGGTCGACCCGGGCGACCGGCGCGGCGGCACGACCACCATGAAGGTCATCTACTACACCTTCGACGGACCGCACGGGGACCTCACCCCGGTGGACACCTTCACCCTGTACCGGCGCCGGACCGACGGGCGCGACGGCTGACGGCCGGGCCGCCCGGCACACGGCCGACCGGCGCAGGTCAGCCGTGTACCGGGCGGCCCAGGACGGCCCAGGTCCCGGCAGGGCGGTCCAGGTTCCGGCAGGGCGGCCCAGGGCGGCTCAGCGCCGGAACAGGCCGGTGAGCACGTCCCACCAGCCGCGGCGCTGCGCCGGGACCGGCGGCCCCGCCGGCTCGGCGCGCTCGGCGTTCCGGGGGCCCGGGACGGCCTGCTCCGCCGCCGAGCCGCCTTGCTCCGCCTGCTGGGCCCCGGCCTTCGCCTGCTCCGCCTCTGCCTCCTCGGCCTCCGCCACCGAGAGTGGGTCCGGCTCGATGTCGCGGGCGGTGAACTCCACCGGCAGCGCCGTCAGATGACGGGAGATCCAGGCCGAACTCCAGGTCAGCTCCTCCTCGGGCACCGCGAGCCGGACGTCCGGCAGCAGGGTGAGCAGGATGTCGATCCCGGCTTCGGCGACGTGCCGCCCGATGTCCTGGCCGGGGCACTCGTGCGGACCGGCGCCGAAGGACAGGTGGGAGCGGTTGCCGTACAGCGGGGCCGCCAGGTCGGGCCGGACCACCGGGTCGACGTTGCCCGCCGCGAGCCCGAGCAGCAGCAGGTCCCCGGCACCGATCCGCTGACCGCCCAGCTCGGTGTCGGCGGTCGCCCAGCGGCCGGCCACCAGGGACATCGGCGGGGAGTCCCAGAGCACCTGGTCGAGCGCCTCGCCCAGGGTCATCTGGCCGCCGGAGAGGTGGGCGCGGAACCGCGGGTCGGTGAGCACCATCTTCAACGAGTCGGCGATCAGGTTGACGGTGGTCTCGTTCGCGGCCAGCAGCACCACCCGCAGGTGCTCCATCACCTCGTCCTCGGTCAGCCCGGCCGGGTGCGCCAGCAGGCGGCTGGTCAGGTCGTCACCGGGGCTGTCGCGCTTGATGGCGATGGTCCGGCGCAGACCGGCGACCACGTACTCGTTGCTGGCGATCGCCGTCTCGGTGCCCTTCACCAGGTCCCGGGCGGCGGTCACCAGCTGCGGCCCGTACTCGTCCGGCATGCCGAGCAGCTTGGTCATCACCAGCATCGGCAGGTGCTCGGCGAACTGGGAGATCAGTTCGGCCCGGCCGGTCGGCCCGACCACCTGGACCAGGTCGGTGGTGAAGCGGCGGACGTGACGGCGGATGCCGCGCCGGTCGAAGCCGTTCAGGCCGTCCAGCAGCGCGCCGCGCAGCCGGCGGTGCTCGTCGCCGTCCGCGAACACGCAGATCGGCTGCCAGGCGACCACCGGCAGCAGCGGCGAGTCCGGCGGGACCTCGTTGTTGCGGAACGCGCTCCACAGGCGCGAGTCCCGGGAGAACAGCGAGGGCGTGCGCATCGCGGCGATGTTGGCGCCGTGGCCGAGCACCAGCCAGGCCCGGTGGTCGCCGTGCAGCAGCACCGGGGCCACCTCGCCGTACTCGGCGCGCAGCTTCTCGTACAGGCCCGCCGGGTCGGTCTCGGCCTCCGGCCCGTACAGGCGGCGCAGGCCGCCGGGGCCGGTCGGGGCGATGCCGCCGCCCGCGTGGGCCGGGCAGCCGGGCGGCGGGCCGGCGGGCGACGCGGGGCCGGCGGACGACGCGGGGCCGGCGGGGAAGGCGGGTTCGGGGAACGGGGTGGTCACGGGGGTCTCCGGTCGCGGGTGGGTTCGGTGACGGGCGGTCGGTGGGGGTGGTACGGACGGACCGTCGGCTCAGCCGGTGGACGGGGCGGCCAGCTCGTACAGGTAGTGCATCAGGGTCATCAGGGTGTCCCGGCTGGACTCCCGGCTGCGCGCGTCGCACGCGACGATCGGCACCTCGGACGGCAGGTCCAGCGCGTCCCGCACCTCGTCGAGCGGGACGGGCGGCGCCTCCGGGAAGCCGTTGACGGCCACCACGAAGGGCACGCCGCGCTCCTCCAGACGCCCGATCACCTCGAAGCTGACCTCCAGCCGGCGGGTGTCCACCAGCACCACCGCGCCCAGAGCGCCCTCGAACAGGCCGTTCCAGAGGAACCAGAACCGCTCCTGGCCGGGGGTGCCGAAGACGTAGAGCACGAGCCGGTCGCTGATGCTGATCCGGCCGAAGTCCATGGCCACGGTGGTGGAGGTCTTCTGCTCGACCCCGGTCGGGTCGTCCACCCCGACCCCGGCCTGGGTCATGGTCTCCTCGGTGGTCAGCGGGCGGATCTCGCTGACCGCGCCGACCAGCGTCGTCTTGCCGACGCCGAAGCCGCCGACCACCACCACCTTGACCGCCGTGGTGACGGTGTCCGGCAGCAGGTCCGGACCGGCCGGCCCGACCACCGTGTCAGAGCCGCTGAAGTCCATGGATCACCGCCTCCAACAGGGCACGGTCGGGAAGCTCCGCCGCGGGCACGGCGGAACTGCGGGCCTCGATCAGCCCGTCGTCGAGCAGGTCCGCCAGCAGGACGATGACCACGCTGACGGGCAGCTCCAGGTAGGCGGAGACCTCCGCCACCGAGAGCGGGGAGCGGCACAGCCGCAGAATGGCGGCCTGCTCCGGCTGATGGGCGGGGGTCGGCTCCGCACGGGAGACGATCAGGGTGACCAGGTCGAAGACCCCCGGTCCGGAGGGGCCGCTGCGGCCCCGGGTGATGACGTACAGCCGGTCGGGCTCGGGGCCGTCCCAGCCACCCTTCTCGGCCGTCATGCCACTGCCTCGCTGTGCTCGTTCATGTGCCCGTCCCGCCGCTGCAGCCCACCGCGGCAGGCCGGTCCGGGTGCCGGTTCACGCGACCGCCTCGGGATTGCGCGGCGGGGTGGACAGGTGCTCGCCGATCCGGGCGACCAGGTCGCGCATCTGGTGGCTCACCAGCCCGGCGTCCACGCCCTCGTCGGCGAGCACCGCGAGATAGGCGCGGTCACCGGCCGCCATCAGGTAGAAGTAGCCGCCGTCCACCTCGATCACCACCAGCCGCATCGAGCCGTCGCCGTGCGGGAACTCGTGGCCGATCGCGCCGGCCAGGCTCTGCAGCCCGGCGCAGGCGGCGGCGAGGCGGTCGGCGGTGTCCGGGTCGGTGCCGTACTGGGCGATCCGCAGGCCGTCGGCCGACAGTACGATGACGTGGCGCACGCACGGGACGCTGTCCGCGAGGTCGTTGAGGATCCAGTCCATGTTGTTGCGGTGCGGAATCACTGCTCGCCCTTCCCTGCCGTGTCTTCACTGGTGTGCGCGGCGCTCGTGTGTCCGGCACCCGCCTGTCCGGCACCCGCCTGTCCGGCACCCGTCCCTCCGGCACCCGCCGGGCCGGACGGGCTTGGCCCGGTGCCCTTGATGCCGTCCATGAACGCCTCCAGCCACAGACCCGGCTGCTTCGGCTCCTTGGCGGGGCCCGTCGCACGGGCCGGCGGCCCCGCCACCGGTCCGGCGGGCTGCGCCGTCGGCCCGGTGGGCTGTGCGGTGGCGCGCGCGGCCCCGCCGAAGCCCCGCGGCATCATCGGGCGGCTCCGCCGGCGCTGCGGCAGGCCGTTGGGCGTCCACTCGGTCACGATCACCTCGTCGTCCCCGGCGCCCGGGCCGGAAGGCCCCCACGGGTTGGTCGAACCGTAGGACGGCCCGACGCCGGCCGAGGTCGTCCGGGTGCCCCAGGGACGGCCCGAGGCCGCGTGCCGGGGCGGGTTCGCCGGAAGCGGACGGGGGCCGGAGAAGGCGCCGATGCCGTGCGCCCGCCCGGTCGGCGGCGCGGTGGTGAGCAGCTCCTGCGGCACGACCAGCACCGCCCGCACACCGCCGTACGCGGACCGGCGCAGCGAGATCTGGAAGCCGTACGCCTGGCAGAGCCGGCCGACGATGGCGAAGCCGAGCCGGGGGGACTCGGTGAGGTCGTCGAAGTCCTTGGAGACCATCGCCTCGCGGATCGAGCGCTCGGCGCGGAACCGGGCCTCGTCGGTGAGGCCGAGACCGCCGTCCTCGATCTCGATCGCCATCCCGCTCTGCACCTCGGAGGCGCTCAGGTGCACGTGGGTGTGCGGCGGCGAGTAGCGGGTGGCGTTGTCGAGCAGCTCGGAGACGGCGTGGATCAGCGGCTCGACGGCCGGTCCGGTGACGGAGATCTGCGCCACCGGGTGCAGGTCCACCCGCTGGTACTCCAGGATCCGGGACATGCCGCCGCGCAGCACGCTGTAGAGCGCGATCGGCCGCGTCCACTGCCGCCCGGGGCGGGCGCCCGACAGGACCGCGATGCTGTCTGCCAGGCGGCCGGTCAGCGCGTTGCCGTGGTCCAGGCGCAGCAGGTCGTCGAAGACCGCCGGGTCGTTGCCGTGCCGGTCCTCCATCTCCCGCAGGTCCTTGGCCTGCCGGTGGATGATGGCCTGCACCCGGCGGGCGATGTTGACGAAGGCCCGCTCGGCCGAGTCGCGCCGGCTGACCTCGTCGTCGACGGCCTTGGCGACGGCCTCGGCGACGGCCACCAGGGAGCGGCGGAACCGCGGCGACACGGGGACGTCGCTCTCCTCCAGCGGGCGGGTCAGGACGTCGAAGGAGTACCCGTAGCGGGCCCCGGCGACGATCCGGCGCATCTCGCCCCGGGCGAGCCGGTCCAGCTCGTCCTCCTGACCGGCCAGCCGGCGTTGGAACTCCTCCACCTGCCGGGCGTGCCGGTCGCGCGACTCACTCAGCGCCCGCCCGCGGCGTGCCGACTCGGCGGCCACCACGGCCACCAGCACGGTGCCCGTCGCTCCGCACCACAGCACCCCGGCCCGGGCCACGTCGGACACCACCGCCGCGGCGACCGCCACGGCCACCGCCATCACGGCCGTCGGCAACAACCAGCCGAGCAGGGGCGCTTGGCGCCGTCTGGCGAGTGACGATCCAGCTCGAAGCATTCAGCATCCTCAAACGATCGGAACAGCAAAGGGGGACAGGCGGGGGATCGGCTCCGCAGGCGTGGTGGTGCAGCATAGCCAAGTTCAGGACATCCTGACCGAAAGTCAAAAATACTGTCCCGCAACCGACTTGTCGTATCCAGCCGGACAACACCGACATCTCGCACACCAGTCGCAACCCGGAGCGGCCACCGCCCTCCCACCAGGCTTCTCGCCCCGCCGCCCGCGCGCCGCCGACCCGCTCCGGATTCGCTCATGCGAAGGGTTTCCTCGCCAAGTCCCGCCACCTCGGACGGAGTTCGTGCTAAGCGCGGCGAACCGCGTCAACCGGGCGGGTGGCAATCACCCGGAAGGGGATTCACGGCCCGGCCTGGCGAGCCGCGCCTCGACGTCCCGATTCCCGGGCCCGCGGCGACCGAGTTCTCCCAGGCCCTGTCTTCGAGCCCCCGCCTGCGGGGCGACGCCGGGGCACGCACCTCGCCGCGTTGTCGTCGGTCGCCAATGGCCCCCAGCCCGGCGGCCGGGAGGTGCCCCCACCTCCGCCTTACGATGCACGCACCCCAACGCCGCCCGCCCGCCCTCCGGGCGGACGCCGGGGGCTCGGTTATTCAGAAACGCATCCCGCGCTCGTGGACACAGGAATCCGACCGGGCCTCGTACGGCCGGCATCCCAGGCGACCTGAGGTTCGTCACCGAACCCGCTCGGGCCGTCGACATCATCACCCGGGCGCTGGACGCCGAGGCCTTGGCCGCCTGGGTCACCCGTGGCGAGGTCTACGGCGGCGACCCACGTCTGAGCACCGAGCCGGAACAGTGTCGGATCGGCTACGTCTCGGCCGTCTCGCGCAAGCGGCCGATCGCTACCGGTGAACTCGCCTTCTGTCGCTGCTACTCGCCCCGCCCGGTCCCACTGGCTGCACTGTCTCCAGGGTTGGGCGGTCGCACCACAAGCTGACTATGCTCTCAGAAACTTATAGATGAGCAAGCATCAGTTCTTCTGTGAAGCAAGATACTTGGGGGATCATCTTGGAGACAGCTCGCGTTGCACTTGGCATCGCCGCGGCCGTGCTTGTCCCATGGGGGCTGGGATGGAATGGGCCGTCAAATGCCACCGGCGGGCCCAAGCGGCATCCCCGGCTGGCCTTGGCGTTCTTCGTCGTTTACGCCTGCTACACCCTGGTCGGTGCGCCAAGGCGTCTCTGGCCCGTCGCGCTTGTCGGGGCGTGTCTCATACTTGCCTCCGTTCTTCGATCGAGGCCGTGGCCTCCACGTGGCACAAACCTTCACCAGCGCCTGTCGGGTGTCACTGCCAGCATCGGACGCGCCGCTGCCACGCTTCTTGCACTGGGTCTACTGATCGGCATCTGGGCAGCCGGGCCGTGGTCGACGATGCGCGCACACCGCATTGTCCTTGACGACCGAGTCGCGGTGATCTCTTCATGTCTTCTTCTCACGGTCTTCTGCGGTGGAAAGGTAGCGCTGTGGGTGACACACCACGTCAAGGTGGAAGTCGAAGCGCTGAGCGACGCCAACCAGAGAACGCACGCGCTGGACTTCATGCATCGAGGGCTCGTGATCGGGTGGTTGGAACGAGGCGTACTCTTCGCGTTCCTGATTTCCGGACACTCTGAGGCAGCAGCCCTCGCCCTGGCGGCGAAGTCGCTGGCCCGGACTCCCGAGCTCGACAAGGGGGGCAAGTACGTGTCTGAGTTCTTCCTCCTCGGTACGCTGACGAGCGTCTCCACTGCACTCGCTATGGGTGTGGTCGCTCGCTTGGCGATGGGCCTGTCGCCGCTATAGGAGGTCCAGTGGACCTGAGCCAGCACCCGCTGGTGCAGAATCTCATGTCTCTGCACCTGCCAACCCGCGACTATGTGGTCGCGGGGAGTGGACCGCTGCTCGCGCACGGCCTCAAGCAGGACGTTGGCGACCTGGACATCGTGGCCCGCGGTCGGGCATGGGAGATCATCACGGCGCTCGCACCCCCGATTCCCGCACCTTCCGGGCATGGACGAATGGCATTGCTGTTCGGTGGCGCGATCGAAGCCTTCGACATGTGGCTTCCGGGGACGTGTGAGCGCGATGAACTGATCGAAGAAGCAGAACTGATCCACGGCATCCCGTTCTCACCCCTTCGTCGCGTTCTCCGTTGGAAGCAGCTCTACGACCGCAGCAAGGACCGCGATGACGTCGCACGGATCCGCGAGTATCTGGCAGTCTCGGGCGAGCCGCTGCATTGATCCGTGTCAGTTTCCTTATCGATCGGCCCTGTTGCCGGTGTCTGCTGCCGTTCACAACGCCAGTGTCTCGGCCCGTGATGTTGTGTCAACCAGTGGTCGGCAGGGGCTCGTCGATCCAGATCATCGCGCCGCGGAGGTGGACCCGGAGAGGCTGCTGCGTCGGCGGAACCGAGACGCGGCGACTGCTCGGTCAATCCTCGGCGACCGCCCGACGCGGAGAGGAATCCGTCCACCCAAGCCGCCGAGAATGCGGCTTTCCGCTCAGTCCTCAGGTTCCACTCGCAGGAAAGTCGGACCCTGTGTGCGTCCGTAAGGGCCGACGCCAAGGCCGCCGTCTTCCTGGCCTTCACCGACGCGGTGTTCGCCGCCTTCGTCCCCTCGGGCGGCGGCGCCGGCTCCGGTTCCCTGGTGTGGACGGTTCCGCTCCTGCGGTGGAGTGCGGTGGCCAGTGCCCTGCTGGCGCTGCCCCAGTTCGTGCTCACGCTCCGGCCGCTGTGACGGCGGGCCGCTGACGGGCCCCGGCCGCACCGCCACGGCCGGGGCCGGTGGCACGGTCGGAGGCAACGGATGTTGCGCTGCAGGGCAATGATGGTTGACGGCCTCCGGCTCGGGTCCGTACAGTGCCGGGCCATGGAGACGGGCGATCTTGGTCGGCGGGTGGCGGAGGATGTGGCCGGTGGCGGTGGGGTGGAAGGGCTGCGGCGGCTGTCGGGGGTGATCGAGGCGCTGGAGGAGCGGCGGACGGAGCTGGTGGAGGAGCTGCGGCGCGGGCGGGAGGCGACCTGGGAGGAGATCGGGCGGGCCTGCGCAATGACGCGGCAGGGCGCGACCAGGCGGTGGGCCGGACGGCTGCGGGCGCGGTCGTTCGGGGTGGCGGTGGACGCGTACCAGCACGGTCGGCCGGGCTATCCGCGGGCGCTGATCGGCTCTGCGGTGCCCCGGGAGGCCCGCCGGGTGCTCGATCTGGGCGCCGGGACGGGCAAGTTGACCGGTCTGCTGGTCGACGCGGGCCTGGAGGTGGTGGCGGTCGAGCCCGACGAGGGGATGCGGGCGCGGCTGGCCGCGACGGTGCCGAAGGCGGCCGTCCGGGCGGGCTCGGCCGAGCACATCCCGCTGCCGGATGGCAGCGTGGACGCCGTGGTGGTGGCGCAGGCCTGGCACTGGTTCGACCCGGCGGTCGCGGTGCCGGAGATCGCCCGGGTGCTCGCCCCCGGCGGCACGCTCGCGCTGGTGTGGAACGTCCGGGACGAGTCCGAACCCTGGGCGGCCGCCCTGGGCGTGCTGATGCACCGCGCGGCGCCGCCGCGGATCGACACCAGGCCGGTCCTTCCGGCGCCGTTCGGTGCGCCCGAGCGGCTGGAGATCGGCTGGGAGCACGTCACCACCCGGGCCGGGATCGTCGACATGGTCGCCTCGCGCAGCTATGTGATCGCGCTGCCGGAGGAGCAGCGGGTGCGTCTGCTGGCCGACGTCGAGCAGCTGCTGGCCACCCACCCGGACCTGGCCGGCCGAGAGGAGATCGCCCTGCCGTACGTGACGAGGTGCACCCGTGTCCGTCTCGGCTGAGCACGGTCGGCGTGCCGTGGCGCGGCCCGTGGTGCTGCGCCGGCTGGGCGTCGCGGACGCCGAACCGTACCGGGCCTTCCGGCTGGCGGCGCTGCGCGGGACGCCGAGCGCCTTCACCTCCAGCCACGCCGAGGAGGCCGGCAGGCCGTTGTCGGAGACGCTGCACCGGCTGGCCGGGGCCGAGGCCGGGCCGGGCGCGTTGATCGGCGCCTTCGACGGCGCCGGCACGCTGGTCGGCACCGCCGGGCTGAAGGTGCCGCAGCGCGGTCAGGAGCGGCACAAGGGCACGCTGTACGGCATGGCGGTGGCCCGCAGCGCCGCCGGGCGGGGGATCGGCCGCGCCCTGGTGCGGGAGGTGCTGCGCACAGCGGAGCGGGACGGGCGGCTGCGGCAGGTGCTGCTGACCGTCTCGGAGGGCAACGAGCCCGCCCTGCGGCTCTACACCGGCTGCGGCTTCGAAGTGTGGGGGCGCGAACCGAGGGCCGTCCTGGTCGACGGTCGGGCGGTCGCGAAGCTGCACATGGTGTGCCTGCTGGACGGGGACCGGGCGGAGGCGGCCGGGCGCTGACAGGGGCGGCCGACAGCGGTCGGCCTGGAACACTCGGCCGGCGACGGTCGGGCTGCGACGGTCCGTCGTCAACGGTTCGGCGGCGGCGGCCCGCTGACAATTGTCACGGTGCGCCGGTGTGCGAACACACTGCCCCCGGGAACAGGTCCACGACCAGCATGGATGCCATGAACTCCACCGACCTGCAGCACCCCGACACCCGTCGGGCCTTCCGCACCGTCCGGCGGCTCGTGCTCGCCTATCTCGGCCTCAGCGTCGTCACACTGGCCGCCGCCGTCGCCCTCCGTGACCACCACACGATGGTCAACGCGCCGGTGCTGGTCCGCGGCACCATCGTCGTGGCCAGCGCCGCCCTCACCCTCCTGCTGACCGTCCGGGCCGCCAACGGCTCCCGGGGCGCGTTCCGGCGGCTGCGGATCCTCTCGGCGGTCATGCTGGTCGCCATCGCCACGATCATTGCCCTGCCGGGGACCTTCCCGGTGTGGATGAAGGTCGAGCAGGGTGTCTGCGGGCTCGCCCTGCTGGGTGTGGCCGCGGTGGTCAACGGACGGCACCTGCGTAGCCTGTTCGCCAGGCTCTGAGGAGGGGGAAACGAGGGTGACCGGCCTCGACCGCGCGGGCGACGACCGCGAGCGCGACCGCGCGGCAGACTGCGACCGCGCAGGCATGGACCGCGCAGGCATGGACCGCACGGGAACGGACCGCACGACCGCGGCCCCCGGACCGGGGGCCGCACCGGGCCCCGTCCAGTACTGGGGCCACGGCTGGCGGCGCCCGCTGCTGGCCAGCGGGATGATGGTCTTCCCCGCACTCACCGCCGTCGCCGTCGGCGGCACCGTCTCCGGGGCGGCCGCGGTGGCCGGGTACGCCGTGGTCGTCGCGTTCTGCCTCTGCTACGCGCTGCTGGCCCTCGCCCTCGGACTGGGGCGGCGGCGCTGGATGGCGCCACTGCTGGGGGTGATGACGGCACTGTTCCTGGCCGCGCTGCCGTTCGCCCACGAGGACGCCTTCTTCCTCGCCACCGTGGTCGTCTCCGCGGTGGCGATCCAGTGGCGCGAGCACGCCGCCCGGGCGGTGGCGGCCG
The DNA here is from genome assembly GCF_053611565.1 of Kitasatospora sp. NPDC054795. Classification (NCBI taxonomy): domain Bacteria; kingdom Bacillati; phylum Actinomycetota; class Actinomycetes; order Kitasatosporales; family Streptomycetaceae; genus Kitasatospora; species Kitasatospora sp. NPDC054795. Next base: position 13,796 of record NZ_JBSHAP010000113.1, on the reverse strand, counting down.
GCACGCTGGCCGCGCTGGTGGTGCCCTGGGCAGTGCGCCCCTGGCACACCGGTCCGGGCGGATTCCAGGCCTTGGCCCTGCTGTTCACCTCGCTCACCTGCGGTGCCTTCGCCGGGATCGCCGCCACCAACGACGCCCTGGTCGCCGCCCGGGCCGAGGTGGCACGGCTCGCCTCGGAGGCCGAGCGCAACCGGATCGCCCGGGACCTGCACGATCTGCTGGGGCACTCGCTCACCGCGATCACCGTCAAGTCCCGCCTCGCCCAGCGGCTCGCGGGCAAGGACCTGGACCTGGCGGTGGCGGAGATGGCGGCGGTGGAGACGCTGTCCCGGCAGGCACTGTCCGACGTCCGCGCCGCCGTCAGCGGATACCGCGAGGTGACGCTGGCCGGCGAGATCGCCCGCGGCCGTGAACTGCTGCGCGCCGCCGGGGTGGTGGCCGACCTGCCGACGGCGGCGGACGCGGTCGCGCCGGGGGAGCGCGAGCTGTTCGGCTGGGTGCTGCGCGAGGGGATCACCAACGTGGTCCGGCACGCCCGGGCCGAGCGCTGCTCGGTTCTGCTCACCGCCACCTCGGTGGAGATCCGCGACGACGGGGCCGCCGCCCGGAGCGGACCGGGTGGACCGGGCGGGACAGGCGAGACGGGCCACGGCCGGGGCAACGGCGGTGCGGGCGACGGCGGTGCGGGCGACGGCAAGGGCCTGACCGGGCTGCGGGAACGCGTCGCTGCGGTGGGCGGTACGGTCGAGGCCGGCCCGCTCGACCCGCGCGGGTGGCGGCTGCTGGTCACCGTCCCGCCGGGCGGCCCGGGCCCCGCCGGACCCGAAACCGCCGGGCCGGACGCCGTCGGGCCGGACCCCGGCCGGCCCGACCCCGGCCACGAAGGGACGACATGACGATCCGCCCGATCCGCCTGCTGCTCGCCGAGGACCAGGAGCTGGTCCGCACCGCGCTGTGCACCCTGCTCGACCTGGAGGACGACTTCGCCGTGGTCGCCGCCGTCGGCCGTGGCGACCAGGTCGCGGAGGCGGCGCGGGAGAACCGGCCGGACGTCGCCCTGCTCGACATCGAGATGCCCGGGCTGGACGGCCTGGCGGCCGCCGCCGTGCTGGCCCAGCAGGCCCCGTGGTGCCGGGTCGTCATCCTCACCACCTTCGGCCGCGCCGGCTACCTGCGCCGGGCCATGGAGGCGGGCGCGCTCGGCTTCGTGGTCAAGGACGCCCCGGCGGAGGTGCTGGCCGACGCGATCCGCCGGGTCGCCGCGGGCGAGCGGGTGGTCGACCCGGAACTGGCCGCCGCCACCCTCGCGGCGGGCGCCTCCCCGCTCACCGCCCGGGAGCGCGACGTGCTGAACGCCTCCCGTTCGGGCGCGGGGGTGGCCGAGATCGCCGCCAAGCTCTACCTGTCCGAGGGGACGGTCCGCAACTACTCCTCCTCGGCCATCGCCAAGACCGGCACCCGCAACCGCAGCGAGGCCCTGCGGGTCGCCGACGAGCGTGGCTGGCTCTGACCGCTGTCCCGGCGGGCAGCGCCTGGCCGCCGGGCTCCGGCTCTCTCCTGCCGTCGGCATGCGCCGGCCGCGACGGCACGGACGCGGCCGTGGCCGTGGTGCCGCCCACCCGGTGGAGGCGGGCGGTACGCGGGGCGTCCGGTCAGCGGGCGAACTTCGCGACGGCCGCCGGGGTGACGGGGGTGAAGAAGTTGACGAGGTTGCCGTCGGGGTCGCGGAACAGCAGCGAACGGTTGCCCCAGGGCATCGTGGTGGGCTCGTTGACGAAGTCCGTGACGAACCCGGACAGGCTGCGGTGGACCCGGTCCACGTCGTCGACGAGGAACTCGGTGATCACGCTCTGGTTGGCCGCCGGCCGGGCGGAGCCGGGGGCGAACAGCGGTACGGTGCGGACCCCGGCGATCGCGAGGGTCGCGCCCGCCGTCCGGAGTTCGGCGAAGTCCTCGGTGGCCCACTGCGCCCGGACCGCCAGGGCGCGTTCGTAGAAGTCGACCAGGCGGGCGACGTCGCCGGTGATGATGCGGATCGAAGCGAAGTCCATGGGGGTGTTCTCCTCGGTCATGCCGGAACGGAAACGGAAACGGAAACGGAAGCGGAAACGGAAACGGCCGCGGTCGTGCGGTCGCCCGGTCATCCGGTCGTGCGTTCGACAGACTAGGAGGAATAGTGGACAGAATCGGTCCCCTATTCGTCCTAGACTTTCGCCATGTCCCGACCCACCGGCCGCGTGCTGACCCTGCTCGAACTGCTGCAGTCGGGCGGCACCCGCACGGTGGCCGAGCTCGCCGACCGGCTCGGCGTGGACGGCCGAACCGTGCGGCGCTACGTGGACCACCTGGTCGACCTCGACGTGCCCGTGGAGTCCGTACGCGGCCGGTACGGCGGCTACCGGCTCTCACCCGGACACCGCCTGCCCCCGCTCATGCTCGGGGACGACGAGGCCCTGGCGGTGCTGCTCGGCCTGCTCACCGGCCCCAGGGCCGGACTGGCGACGGCCGAACGCACCGCAGGGGAGACCGCGGCGGCCAAGATCCGGCGGGTGCTGCCCCGGCACCTCGCCGGCCGGCTCGACACGCTCCTGGAGTCGCTCTCCTTCACGGACCGGCCGCTCGGGACCACGGACCGGCCCGGCGAGGCCGGCGCACCGGACACCGGGGTCCTGCTCACCCTCGCCGACGCGGTGCGCCATCGACGGCCGGTCGCGGTCCGGTACACCGACCGCCACGGTCGGCCCAGCGAGCGCACGCTGCATCCGTACGGGATCGTCGCCCACGCGGGCCGGTGGTACGTCACCGGTGCGGACGCGGGGATCGGCCAGGACCGGACGCTCCGGCTGGACCGGGTCACCGACGCGAGGGCCCTGCCCGGCTCCTTCGAGGCACCGATCGGACCGGACCCGGCCGAGCGCGTCGTGTCGGGCCTGGCCACGGCCGACTACCGGCACGAGGTGACGCTGCGGATCCGCGCGACGCCCGAGTGGATCCGCCGCCACCTCCCGGAGAGCGTCGCGATCCTGGTCGAACCCGAACCCGAACCCGAACCCGAACCCGAACCGCGGCCGGAGCCGGACGCGGACCGGAGTTCCGAGCGCTGGCTGCGCGTCGAGCTCCGGGCGGAGCGACTCGACTGGCTGCCTCCGGTGCTCGCCGCGATCGACCGGCCCTTCGTGATCGAACGGCCCGAGGAACTGCGAGGCCTCGTCACCGCCCTCGCGGACCGCCTCGCCTCGCACGCCCGCCGGACCTGACGGATCCGCACGATTCGTACGGTGGCAGGAGCCGGTCGGACGGCGGCCGCGCACCGCCGCATCGCTGCCCTCCTGAAGGCCGGGGTCCGCTCCCCGTAGGCGAATTCGAGGGAGCGGGCCCCGGTGTTTCCTCAGGGTGCCGGGAGCGTAGCGCGGGGCACTGACAATGACGCTGATACTCGGGTTCCGGTGGTCGTGGCTCGGGCCCGGCCGACGCGCGGCCGTCCGGACCCGGGGCGCACCGACAGCGGCGTCGCCCCCGTCACTGCCGCATTCCCCGCCCGGCGGCGTCGTCGGTCTCGGCTGCCAGGATCGCGCCCATGGACCTCACCGCCGCCCTCGCCGGGCTCGACGACCACCCCTGGGCCACCGTCTCGCACGCCTACGGCTGCGCCGAGGACCTGCCCGACCTGCTGCGCGCGCTCGCCGAGGGCGACGACGGGGCGGCCGAGGAGGCGGTCTCCGAGCTGTACGGGAGCATCCTCCACCAGGGCACCGTGTACTCGGCCAGCGTGGACTCCGTGCCGTACCTGGCCCGGATCGCCGCCGCCGGGATCCGGACGGCGGACGTGCTGTGCCTGTTGGGCGGGCTGGCCGAGAGCGAGGACGAGTGGCAGGTTCCCGAGGGCGCCGTCCGGGCTGCCGTGGTTGCCCAACTTCCGCTCCTGCTGCCGCTGTTGGCCGACCCGGACGAAACCGTCCGGCTGGCCGCCGCCTGGGCCGTCGGCCACACCCGGGACGGCGCGGCCGCACCGGTCGCCCTGGGGGAGCGCTGGGCGGCCGAGCAGGATCCGGAGGTGGCCGCCGAACTGCTCGTCGCCCTCGGCCGGGTGGACCTGAGCACGGCCGCCGGGGAGGCCCGGGTGCTGCTCGGCGAGGAGACCCCGGTGCCGCTGCGGCTGGCCGCGGTCCTGGTCTGCCTGCGGAACGAGGAGCGCTGGGGGGCCGTCCACCACGCGGCCGTGCTCGGCCTGCTGCCCGCCCGCGAGCTCACCGTCGACCGCTACAGCCTCGACCGGGAGGAGCTGCTGTACACGGTCGTCGACACCCTGCTGGAGCGCGACAGCGACGCCGACCGCGAGGCGGCCCTCGACCTGCTGGAGGCCGCCCTGCGCGACCCGCGCCCCGAGGTGCAGGCCGAGGCCCTGTGGGCGTCCGACCACGCCTGCTACGTCTCGCGAGGCGCCCCGTCCCGGCTGATCCCGGCCGTCATCCCGCTCGCCGCCCAGGACACCGCGGCGAGCCTGCTGGCCAAGCTCGGCCCGCTCGCCGCCGAGGCCGCGCCCGTCCTCGTCGGACTCGCCGACCGGCCGGACGACAAGGTGGCCGACGAGGCCCTCGCGGCGTTGGTCCGGATCGCCCCTCGGCAGGCCGCCCCGCTGCTGGCCCGTGACCTGGAGCGGCGCCCGCGGGCCCGCCACGCCGCGGGTGACTCGTGGGCCCCGGCCTTCCCCTTCGACCCCGAGCTGCTCGCCGCCGCGCGCGCCCGGCTGGCCGTCGAGGAGCTCGGTACCAACGAGACCGCCGACCTGGTCCACCTGCTGCGGCGGTGGGGTCCGCGGGCCGTCGCCGGCCTGCCCGAGCTGTGCGCGGTGCTGCCCCGCTTCCCGTACGCCGCCTCCGCCGTCGCGGCCGTCGTCGCGGGCGGCCCGCCCGAGGCGTGCGAGCGGGCCGCCGAGGCGCTGCGGGCGGAGGCGGGACAGCTCCAGGCGGCCCGCGCCCACTACGACGTCACCGGCGAGCCCGACGTCCTGCTCGCCGCCGTCACCGAACGGCTGGCGGCCTCGCGCGAACGGGCCGAGGCGGCCCGGGCGGCCGCCGACCTGGGCTCGGCCGCCGCCGGACTGCTCCCGGCCCTGCTCGCCGCGGTCAGCGAGGACCCGGAGCCGACCGCCCCGCAGCTGGACGCCGACGTCGCGACGGCCCGCGCCGTCTGGCAGATCGACGGTGACGCCGAGGAGGCCGTCCGGATCCTGGCGTCCGTCCTCGACCGCTCCGCCGGGAGCCGGCTGTGGGCCCGTTGGACGGTGGTCGGCGCGTTGCGCGCCGCCGCGTCCCTCGGGGCGGCCGGCCGGGACCTGATACCCCGGCTGGAAGCTCTGCTCGACGACCCGGAGAAGGCCGCCGGTGCTGCCCGCGCCCTGCTCGACATCGCGGACCCCGACACCGTCGACCTCGGCCGCCTCACCCGGGCCGCGCTCCACGCGGTCGAGACGGGCGCCGACGTCACGGGCGGCTGCGAGGCCCTGCACGCGCTGGGCGCCGCCGCCCGGGACACCGACCTGCTCCCGTACGTCGGCGAGCTCGTCGAGCGCGACGGCCGGATCGTCACCTCCGGCCTCGCGTACGACATCGTCCGGGAGGACGAACGGCTGCGCTCCCTCCTGGCCGAGCTGCGCTGAGCCGAGCTGCGCCCAGCCGCACCGGGGCCGGCCGGAGTCGACTGTCAGTGCCAGGCCGTAGCTTGGGAGGTGTCGGCGGGCCGGTCCCGAACCGACCCCCATCTCCGTTGCCCGAAAGGGGACTCCGCCGTGTCCGTCGCCGTGGAAGAGCAGGTCACGTACCTCGAACTGTCCGAGGACGAGGGGAGCGCGCACAAGTTCTACGAAGTGCGGCTCGCCGGCCAGGTGGTGACGGTGCGCTACGGGCGGATAGGCGAGCCCGGGCAGAGCAAGTCGACGACGTTCCCGAGCCCGGAGAGGGCGGCCGCGTCGGCGGCCAAGAAGATCGGCGAGAAGGTCCGCAAGGGCTACGCCCCGGCCGTCCGGGGCGTGCGCCAGCGCCGGGCGGTGACCAGGCGGCAGATCGTCAGCAGCCGCTCGACCGCCCGTCAGGCGCCGCTGCTGTGGCGCTTCCGCTCCGGCTCGCCCGCCTTCGGGATCTTCGTCGGCGAGGAGCACGCCTGGGTCGGCAACGAGCGCGGCGACGTCTACACCCTCACCCACGACGGCGAGGTGACGGCCCGCTACGGCCTGCCGGACGGCGTCAAGTGCATCGTCGCCGACGACTGGTGGATCTACGCCGGCTGCGACGACGGCAAGGTGTACGACCTTGGCGGCAAGGTCCCGCGGGTGGCGTACGAGATCGCCCAGGACGTGGACATCTTCTGGCTCGACATCCACGACGGCGTGCTCGGCGTCGCCGACGAGCGCGGCGGGCTCACGACGGTGGACCACGAGGACGAGTTCCAGTGGCGCCGCCAGGCCGACGGCCGGGCCGGCTGGATGGTGCGCTGCGACGCCGACGGCGTCTACCACGGCCACTCGCGCGGCGTCGCCCGCTACGACAACCGCAGCGGCGACCAGCGGTGGCACACCCCGACCAACGGCGAGGTGCTGTTCGGCTGGCAGGAGGCCGACGAGGTGTTCGCCGGCACCGGGCGCGGCTGGGTGCACCGGCTGCGCAAGTCGGACGGCGCCGAGGTGGCCACCTACCGCTGCGACGCCGCCGTCTTCTCCTGCGCGGCCTCCCCGGACGGCGAGTACGTCTTCGCCGGGGACAACCACTCCTCGGTGTACTGCTTTGCCGCCGACGGCACCCGGCTGTGGAAGCTCGCCACCGGCTGCGGCTCGGCGTACAGCATGCAGTACCGGGCAGGGCGGCTCTACCTGGTGACCACCGACGGCTCGCTGGCCTGCCTGGACGCCGGCGAGCAGGCGGTGCGGGCGGCCGAGGACGGCACGCTGCCGGAGACCGCCGAGATCAAGGGCGCGGGCTGGGAGCCGGTGCTGGCCGGCGCCGGGCCGGAGACGGTCGAGGTGGTCACCGCCCGGACCGGCGGCGAGGTCGAGGTCGAGTGCGTCCAGGACGGCGTCCGGCTGCGGATGCGGGTGGTCTCGCAGGGCTACGACCCGTCGTGGCGGGTGCAGTTCCCCAAGGACATCCGGATCGCCGGGGCCCGCTACCTGGTCGCCGAGGTGCGGGAGTCCGCCTCGGGCGGCTTCTACCGGGCGCGCGGCGAGATCAAGCGCCTGCTCTGACCCCGGGATGCCGTGTCCGACCCCGGGGGCCCGACCCCGACCCCGACCCCGACCCCGGGCCCGGGCCCCGTGACCGGGACCCCGGGCGGCCGTACGGGGGTGACGGCCGCCCGGGGAGTCCGTGCGTCAGACGAGCCGCAGCACCAGCTTGCCGGTGTTCTCGCCCCGGAAGAGCATCCCGAAGGTCTCCGGGAAGTCGTCCACGGTGCCCTCCACCACCTGCTCCTTGACCTTGATCCGGCCCTCCGTGATCCAGCCGGCGAGCTCGGCGGCCGCCTCCGGGTACCGGCGGGCGTAGTCGAACACCACGAAGCCCTCCATCCGGGCCCGCCGCACCAGCAGGGACAGGTAGTTGGACGGGCCCCGCACGGCGCCCTCGTTGTTGTACTGGCTGATGGCGCCGCAGACCACCACCCGGGCGTGCATCGCCAGGCGGGTCAGCGCGGCGTCCAGGACGGGGCCGCCGACGTTGTCGAAGTAGACGTCGATGCCGTCCGGGGCGTGGGTGCGCAGGGCCTTGCGGACGTCCTCGGCGCGGTAGTCGATCGCGGCGTCGAAGCCCAGCTCGCCGGTGAGCAGCGCGCACTTCTCCGGGCCGCCGGCGATGCCCACCACCCGGCAGCCCTTCACCTTGGCGATCTGGCCGACCAGGCTGCCGACCGCCCCGGCGGCGCCGGAGACGACGACGGTCTCGCCCTCCTTGAGCGCCCCGACCTCCAGCAGCCCGAAGTACGCCGTCATCCCGGGGATCCCGAGGGCGCCCAGGTACGTCGACAGCGGCGCGAGCGCGGGATCGACCGTGAGCGCGCCCTTCCCGTCCGAGACCGCGTACTCCTGCACCCCGAAGGCCCCGACCACGTGGTCCCCGACCCGGAACCCCGGGTGGTTCGACGCCACGACCTCCACCACCGAGCCGGCCCGCATCACCTCGCCCAGTCCCACCGGCGGCAGGTACGAGGGCCGGTCGTCCAGCCATCCCCGCATCGCCGGATCCAGCGACACGTACCGCGTCCGCCCGAGGAACTCGCCCTCGCCCGGCTCCGGCACCGCCTCCTCCCCGTGCGCCCAGTCCTCCGGACGCACCTCCCCGACCGGCCGACTGGCAAGGCGGATCTGACGGTTGACTCCGGTGGCTCCGGCCATGACGTCTCCTGGGGCGCGCGGGCTCGACAGCTGAACGCGCCCGATTCTAAGCAAGCGCTTATTCATATGACTAGAGATTGTCCGGAATCAGCAGGCAGGCCTGGTGGCGCGTGCATAGGCAGGGGCGATGCGCCGATAGTCTTTCCGCCGGGCAGCCCCTGAGTGCGGAGACTGGCGCCGGACAGGAGAGCACTACGTGAGCACAGCGCACATCGGCCCGGGCGACTACAGCCGCGTGCCAAACCCGGAACAAGCCCTCAAGTATGCGATTCAGCATATTGCGGGTGAGCGCGTCGAGATCGTCGAGGGAGTCATCACCCCCGTGTCGCCGTCCTGGGAGCATGAAAACACCGTCGATCTGATCCGCTTGCAGATCGGCCCCCGTCAGCTTGAACTCGGACTGCGTTCGGGCTCGGGCAACCTCGACCTGCCGGGTACCGAGAACTACTACATCCCCGACCTGGCCCTGGTGCCGGTGAAACTGGCCGTGAACAATCCCGGTGCGTTGCTTCCCGACCAGACCGCCCTTGTGGTCGAGGTCACCTCTCCCTCGAACGCCGAGACCGACCGGACGGTGAAGCGCCGGCGCTACGCCCAGTTCGGTGCGCCGCTCTACCTCCTGGTGGACCGGCAGGAGCGGACCTGCACGCTGTTCTCCCAACCCGGCGCGCTCGGCTGGACCCGGGTCGAGGGGCCGCACCCGTTCGGGGTGCCGGTGCGACTGCCCGAGCCGTTCGAACTCGACCTCGACACCAGCGAGTTCTGAGTCAGTACCGGTCCGCGAGGTGGCCGTAGCCGCCGGCCGTCCAGACGACGCGGCGGAACTCCGGGAGGCTGAGGGCGGCCGTCGGCACGCCAGTGGGCACGCCGGTGGTGGGCGGGAAGTGGGCGGTACCGCAGCGGGCGCAGTACCAGGCCTGGGCCCAGAGGTGTTCGGCCCGGGGCCGGCCGGCGAGTTCGCGGTCGGCGGAGGCGCGGAGAGCGGCCGCGGCGACGAGGAGGACGGTTCCGGCGATGACGGCGACCACCGGGATCACCACGGGGATCTCGAACGCGTGGTGATCCCGGACCGGTGCGGCGAAGGCGGGCGCGTCGTCGTCGAACTGCCGGGCGAAGTTCCCGGCGAAGAACGTGAAGAAGGCGATCACGAGGGCGACGGCACCCAGCACCGTCGCCGTGCGGCCGGGTGGCTGGTCCCGGATCGGGCCGGGTGCCAGGGCGCGGGCGAGGTCGGAGACGACCTCGCGGGTCCGGCGGTCGCCGCTTCCCTGCGAGGGCCGGGTGGTGACCCGCGTCCTCCCCGCGTGGTAAACGGCCGGGACGCCGCGGACCTGGTCGGTGAGCCCGCAGTTCGGACAGGGGTGCAGGGCGGGCGGCGGCGGTACGGGTGTGGCGTGGTAGGGCCCCATCGCGGTCTCCCCCCGGGGTGGCGTCCGGCCGGGGTGGCCGTCCGTCCGTACCGGCTTGGGACGCCGTGCCGGACGTGGTGGTTGCGGCCGACTCCCGCTGCCTGTCCGCCTGTTGGGGCAGGGGCAGGGGCAGGGGCAGGGGCAGGGGCAGGGCAGGGCAGGGACAGGTAAGCGGCCGGGCGGGTCAGCCCTCGGCGGGCGTCGGCTGCGGACGCCAGCCGAGGGCGGGCCCGAGCCGGGTCGCCAGGTCGGTGAGGATCTGCACGTAGTCCTCGTGTTCGAAGGTGAACGGCAGGGCGAAGGCGACCTCGTCCACCTCGCGGTAGCCGGCGTGGGCGTGCAGCCGTTCGACGAGTTCTTCGGTCGTTCCGACCAGGTCGGGGGCGAACAGCAGCCGGGCCGGGCCCTGCGGGGCGAGGGTGCGCGGGGTGCGGGCGAGGGCGTAGGCCCGGTACTTGGCGCGCTGCTCGGGGGTGGCGCTGTCGGTGGGGATGACCACCAGGCCGTGGGAGACCCGGGCGCGCTCGCCGTCGGGGTGGCGCTCGCGGAAGGCGCGGATGTGGGCGGCCTGGATGGCGGCGAAGTCGAGCGGGCCCTCCTCGCTCTCCGGCTTCACCACGCTGCTGGTGAGCAGGTTGAGCCCCTGCTCGCCGGCCCAGCGGGCCGAGCGCAGGCTGCCGGCGCCGTACCAGAGCCGGGACGCCAGGCCCGGGGAGTGCGGCTGGACGCGGCGGGAGTACACCTCGATGCCCTCGGTGCCGGCGAAGTCGGAGGCGTCCTCGCCGCGGACCAGGGCGAGCAGCCGTTCGGCGCGCCGGGGGCTGAAGTCCTCCTGCTCGCCGGTGTCCGGGTAGAGCGCGCCGCGCACCTGCTCGTAGTGGGTGGGCGGGCCGACGCTGAAGCCGGGGTTGAGCCGGCCGCCGGAGAGCACGTCCACGGTGGCCAGGTCCTCGGCGAGCCGCAGCGGGTTCTCCCAGCCGAGGGGGGTGACGGCGGTGCCGAGCTGAATGCGGCTGGTGCGCTGGGTGGCGGCGGCGAGCACAGCGATCGGGGAGGAGATGCCGTACTGGAGGTGGCGGTGGCGCAGCCAGGCGCTGTCGAAGCCGAGCCGCTCGCCGAGGGTGATGAGGTCGAGGGTGGATTCGTGGCCGCGGCGGGGGTCCGCCTCGTCGAAGAGCCCGATGGTCAGGAAGCCGAGTTTCCGCAGCGGGCGAGGGGTCGGCGACATGGTGGGCTCCGCGGGGGTGAGGGGCGGCCGGGCGAGGGCCGGTCGGCATGGTGCGTTCCGAACGTAAGCGGCCGCCGCGCCGTCCGACAAGATCGACGCCCGATCCGGTCACCGGCCCGCAACACGGCGCAACGCGGGTGTCACGTGCGGCGGCTCCCACCCCGGTGGGCAGGGTGGGAGCCGCCGCGATCCGGGTCGCGCCCGGGCGGGCTCGGGGTCGTGCCCGGGCTCTGCTCGGGCCGTGCTCGGGTCGCGTCCGGGGGCTGTCAGCAGCTGCGCAGCTCCGGGCTCTGGTTGCGGATCTGGTTGTGCAGCGAGGTGAACTCGCGGTACGCCGCGCCGTCCTCGGCGCCGGGGCGGAAGGCGCCGACACGGTGGCAGTTGACGAAGGCGAGCTTCACCCCGAAGTGGCTCTCCAGGCTGCCCCGGATCGCGTTGCTGGCGAGCGCGCGCAGCAGCTGGGCGCGCTGCTCGTCGCTGGGCGTGGTGTTGTCGGTGGTGAACTCCTCCTGGCCGGTGGCGAGTTCGGTGCTGAGCCCGGACACGACCTGGTAGGCGTAGGGGAGGGAGGTGCGGACGGTCTCGAGGAAGTCGGCCTCGTCGACGCGGCCCTGCTGGGCCTGGGCGAGGAGGGCGGGGGAGACGTCGAGCGACATGGAGGTCCTCTTTCGGGGATGCGTGGGCTTCGACCGGTGGCGGGCAGCGGTGACCGGCGGAACGGGCAGCGCTCACCCGCACCGGTTATCGAAGATGAAAACCATTGCAAGAAAGACTCTCCCGGTCACCCCGACGCCCTGTCAAGCGCCGCCCCCCGAAGGGCTGACGGCGGGCGGCACCGGCAGGTGGCCGACCTTGATCACGAACACCGCGATCGCCACCGCCAGCGCCGCGAAGACCAGGCCCATCTGGAACGCGCTGGCGATGCCGTGCACCAGTACCTGCGAGGAGTACGGCGCCGGAAGCCGGCCGGTGGCCCGGAACTGGGCGAGCTGCTGCGGGGTGGCCTGCCGCAGAAACGCCCCGGCCTGCTGCCGGGCCTCGTTGCGGCTGGCCGTGCCGAACACCGTGACCAGGATCGACAGGCCGAGCGAGCCGCCCACCTGCTGGGTGGTGTTGAGCATGCCGGTGGCCGCGCCGGTCTCGTGCGGGGCGACATGGGAGACGGCGGTCAGCATCACCGGGACGAAGATCGAGCCCATGCCGAAGCCGAACAGCAGGGTCGGGCCGAGGATGCCGCCGACGTAGGTGCTGTCGATGTCGATCTGGGTCGCCCAGGCGACCCCGCTCAGCACCAGCAGCGAGCCGGTCACCAGGAAGGGCTTGGGGCCCCAGCGCAACTGGTTGCGGGCGGCGAACTGGGCGGCGGCGATGATCGCCACGCTGATCGGCAGGAACGCGAAACCGGCCCGCAGCGGGCTGAAGCCGAGGATCTCCTGCACGAACAGGGTGATGAAGAAGAAGATGCTGAACATCGTCGCGGCCACGCAGAGCATCAGCCCGTACGCGCCCGAGCGATTGCGGTCGCGGAACAGGTGCAGCGGGGTGATCGGCTGCGGCACCCGCCGCTCGTTGAACAGGAACGCGACCAGCAGTGCGGCGGCGAGGCTGAAGGCGGTCAGCGTCACGGGGTCCGTCCAGCCGTGGTCGGAGGCACGGATGAAGCCGTACACCAGCGAGACCATGCCCGCCGTGGCGGTGAAGGCGCCGGTCAGGTCGAAGCGACCGGGGTGGCGTTCGGATTCGTTGATGTACAGCGGCGCCAGCAGGGCGATGGCGATGCCGATCGGCACGTTGACGAAGAACACCCAGCGCCAGGACAGCCAGGAGGTCAGCATGCCGCCGAGCAGCAGCCCGATCGCGCCACCGGCCCCGGCCACGGCCGAGAACACCCCGAAGGCCCGGTTGCGCTCCGGGCCCTCCTTGAAGTTGGTGGCGATCAGCGCCAGCGCGGTCGGCGAGGCGATGGCGCCGCCCAGGCCCTGGAGCGCCCGGGCCGCCAGCAGCCAGGCCGAGGACTGCGCGACGCCGCCGAGGAGCGAGGCCAGGCTGAACACCAGCACGCCGACCATGAACACCCGCCGCCGCCCGAGGATGTCGCCGGCGCGCCCGCCGAGCAGCAGCAGCCCGCCGAAGGTGAGGGTGTAGGCGTTGATCACCCAGGACAGTTCGGTGGTGTTGAACCCCAGCGCCGACTGGATGTGCGGCAGCGCGATGTTCACGATCGTGATGTCCAGGACGACCATCAGCTGCGTCGCCGCGATGACGGTGAGGGCTATCCCCGGGTGCTGGCCCCGACGTGCGGTCGCGGGCGAAGCCTCGGCCAGGGCGCGCGAGGTGGCCATGGCGGTCCCCCAATGGGTTCGGGGGTGAACGGCGGACAGGCGGCGGATTCGTTCACCACTATCGACGGTATCCCCGGGGCATAGGGAACACAATCGTTCATTACGGACAGTCGCGCGCGTCCCGGTCCGGTGTTCTTCCTGGCCGAGCCGACAGTGATCCGCATCCCTCCAGCTCGGCGGGTCTCAGGAAGCGGTGCGGCGGCGACGAGGTCAGCTCCGGCGATCACGGCTGCCCGGGAGAGCAGCTGGTTCGCCTGGTTCTGCGCCACCCGACCTGCCCGGGCACCAGGTCGCTGCGGGCAGCGGTGCGGTCCGGCCGGACGGGAAAGCAAGGGGCGGGGCGGGCGACAGCGTGCACTGGGCGCTACCTCTGCGGCGCGACAGGAAGCCGACGGAGCGGAGCGGCGCATCGCTGACCTCGGTGATGGGAAGCGGAT
>NZ_JBSHAP010000112.1:0-30030 GCF_053611565.1 Kitasatospora sp. NPDC054795 | reverse complement strand
CCGCCCTCAGTGTCTCTCCGACGAACTCCAGACGGTTCAAGTCCCGTACTGCGGCCAGGACATGCGTGGAGTCGGTGCGCTGTCGACCACCTGGGGCGACCAGTCCCAGCTCCATCAGTCGCTGCAGTAGCAGGTCCAGGACCTTCTCCTCCAGCCCGTGCGCCAGGATCCGGTCGCGGAACCCGGTCAGCACGGTGAAGTCGAACCCGGGGTCCGACAGCTCGACGCCGAGGAGATACTTCCAGTCGATCCTTGCGCGTGTGGCGTGAGCGGCCTGGCGGTCGGTCAGGTTCTCAGCGAACTGCAGGACGCAGACCAACGCCAACTGTCCCGGCGAGACACCAGGACGGCCTCGGACACCGAAGGCGGACCTGAACACCTCGTCTTCGAATAGCGGGCCGAGCTCGTCCCGGACCCTCATCGCCAGACAACCTTTGGGGAAGGCAGCGAGGGCCACCTGCCGTGTCACCTGCGGGACCTCTGCCCCTGATCTCGACCCCATCGACACCACTCCACCCCGTTCCGCGGCCGAACGACGCACCCTGGATCAGACCGCTGAAGAGCGATCTTTCCGTCCAGGACACATCCAGGTGCGAGATCGCGAAGGGTTCACCCAATTGGGCAACAGGGTCATCGAAGCCGAATACAACCGCACCAGGCTCCGCAAACACCCCGAGTTCGGGTACCTCACCCCACTCGAAACCCGGGCCAGACTGCAGCACGACTTCACCCCCGCAGCGTAAGCAACAGCTGTCCAGTTCAGCGGGGGAACTTCACTCGTGCCCGCTTCGCCGGACGCGTGGTCACCGCCGAAAAGAGCGTGGAGCGGCTCCTGGACCAGGCGAACCCGAACATCCACCACGGCGAGGGCATGACCTGCGTGTGGCGACGCGAGACCGCGGCCTGCCGCCAGGCCCGGCTCGAGGCCGGCCTGCCCGCAGAGGACGGCCCCGACGAGTCGGAATGCCGCTCGGCGTGCACCAACCTGGCCTACACCGACCGGAGCATCGTCGAGCAGCGACTGCGACTCAAGCGGTGGGAGGTCACGGCCGCGGACCGGCTGGCACCGCGCCCTCTGCGCGACCGTGCCGCAGCCCTGGCCGCCGGTAGCCGCGCCATCATCGACGCGCACGACCACACGACCGTTTCCAACAACCAGACTCGGGAGCACTGATGGGACGCCGACCACGCGACCAGGACGCCGACCGGGCCGCCATCCGCGCGGCGGCCGACCGCCTCCTGGCCGGCACACCCCTGCGCTCGTCGTCCGGAAAGCTCACGGCTTCCGAGCTGATCACAGAGAGCGGTCTTCGGCGCGACATCGTCTACGGCCACACCGACCTCGTTCATGACTTCCAGGCCCGAGCAAAGGCCCAGGACTCCACACCGACCGCGATGCAGGAACTCGCCGACGCCAACCGCGCGCTCAAGGCAGAGGCAGCGGAGCTGAGGACCGACCTGGCCGAGGAGCGGTCGAGGTCCAAGGTGATGCGCCGGATCATCGCCGAACTATCGCTCGAGCTGGAGCAGACCAAGGCGGAACTCGGCGCCGCCGCCGGCGTGGCCCGGCTACCCGTGAGGACCGGCCCGTCGGGGACGGTGAGGCGGGATTAAATGTCTGCGATCAAGGCAGAGAGCGCCGTATGGTCATGAACCTCCCAAGGGGGAGAGGAGGTTCACCAGAGATGGGATTGTTCAAGGACACGCCGCCCCGCGAGCATCCTGAGTTCACGCAACTGCGCTTCATGGCAGCCGGATCACCGTCATGGTGGAAGCAGAACCGGCACAAGGTCCTGGCGATCGCAGGACTCCTCGCCGGGCTCTGGCTCGCCGGACACCACCACGACGCCACCCCCAAGACGTGCGCTCCTGCGAGCACATCCAGCACTTCTCGCTGACAGCGGCGCGAAGCCCGGCCCCGCGACCCGCATGGGGCCGGGCTTCGCAGACTGGCGCTTGGCAGCCTCCTGACGACGGCGGCTCGGATCATCCTCTCCGGGCCGCTGATCACCGCGACTCTGATCCGAGCGCCCGTCACGCAGCCCGGACGCGCTCGATGAGATCGGCGACGCCGTCAACCTGGCGGTACGGCTTGAACGCCGGCGCGAGTTCGCGGACCAGGGTGACGCACCGCTCGGCGCCGATGCGGGTGGCCAGATCGAGGGGTTCGATGGTGACGGCGAGAGCCTGCTCGACGTCGTTGGACTGCAGGAAGCCCTTGGCCTGGTAGGTCAGGAAGATGCCACGCGTCTTGTCCCGGGCCTTGGGTAGGAGGGCCAGGCCCTCGGCCATCCTGACGTGCGCCTCGTCGGCCCGGCCGAGATCGAGCAGGCACTGGCCGGAGTCGACCGCGAGGTCCGCGGGGCTCATCCACGCGCACCAGCCTGGCGCGGGGTCGCTGGCCCGCGTCGACAGTGCGGTCTCGGCGTCGGACAGGTCGCGGTAGCACGCGGAGCGTTCGCCGAGCGCGGCGTAGGCCCTGGCCCGCCGGAGGAACAGCAGCGACCGGGCGGTGGGGTGCTTGGTACCGGACAGTGCGTGGCCGAGCTGGTCCACCGAGATGTTCGGCTGGCCGATCCAGTTCGACTGGTAGGCGAAGTCGGAGAGCACACCGGCGCCGAAGTCGCGGTCACCTGCGGCGTTGGCGGCTTGCAAGGCCCCTGCCCAGAGCTTTCCCGCGGCGAAGTGCTTTCCCTGGTCGAAGCGGTACCAGCCGCAGGTGGTGGCCAGTGACGCGGCCAGGAGGTGCAGCCGCTTGGAGACGGGCTCGGCGTGGCCGCCGCCCTCGATCAGGTCAGTGACGGTGGCGAGATGAGCGTCCATCAGCTTGATCGTGTGCTGGCGCTGTTCGGTGGGCAGCGTCGTCAGCTTCGCGCTGGTTTCCTCCAGCCAGTCCACGAGCCCGGGGTCCACGGCCGTCCTGCCGTCCAGGGCGGAAGTCAGGCGATCGGGCTCGATCGTGGCCCACTGGGCGGCGAGGCCGGCCAGTGAGACGGCGCTGAAGGTCATGAAGCTGCGGCGGTCCATGGCGGCTCTCTGTGCATCTCGAAGTGCTTGGACGGTGTACGCCGATCCCAGTGGCAGCGGAACCTCGCGGCCGGGCAGCCAATCGGGCCACCCGAACAGCTCCATGTCGGCGATCGGAACGTCGAAGGCTTCCGCGATCAGGATCTGGGAGTCCAGGTTCGGCTGCTTGCGCCAGTTCTCCCACCGGCTGACGGCCGTCTTGTCCGCGCCGGAGCGGAGCCCGTGCTTGCGGGCGGCCCGGTCGAGGAACACGACGAGGTCGTTCTGTGACCACCCGCGCAGTTCGCGGGCGTAGGCGAGGGGGTGCCGGATCGGGTCGTCCACGGGGCCAATTCCATCATCGACAGTGACAGGCAGCCTACTGCGCGCGAGCGCGGGACAACCCCGGGACTACAGACAATGCCTGTCCAGGAAAGCGGAGTTGGCGCTATACTCGACACGCATCGACAAGTTCCCTCACGAAGCGGAAGGAGTCAGCCCATGAAACGACGCGCGGCGGTCATCGGCCTCGGACACCAGGCACTCGAAGACCACCTTCCCGGCCTGCTCGCCTCCAACCGGGCCGAGTTGGTCGCGGTCTGCGACAACGACCCGGACACCCTGCGGGCCCAGCAGGACACGCACGACGTTCCGGGCTTCACCCGGGCCGCCGACCTGCTGGACAACGTGGCGCCGGACTTCGTCATCGTCGCGGTCCCGCACCACGCCGGTCGGGCCGTGATCGAGGAGTGCGCCGTCCGAGGCGTGCACGTCCTCAAGGAGAAGCCGTTCGCCACCTCCCTGCCGGAGGCGCGCGAGCTCGCCGCGATCTGCCAGCAGGCCCAGGTGGAGCTGATGGTCACGCTCCAACGGCGCTTCAACCCGCTCCACGCGTCCGTGGTCCAGCTCCTGGACCAGATCGGCACCCCGTTCCTCATCGACGGCCAGTACACCTTCCACACCGACGACCCCGGCGCCGGCTGGCGCGGAGACGTCAGCCAGGCCGGCGGCGGCTGCATCATCGACATGGGCTACCACATCGTTGACTTGCTGCTGTGGTACTTCGGGATGCCTAACCGGATCATGGCCGACTTCTCGACCGCCGCGCTGCCCGACGGCGGGTACGACGCCGAGGACGCCGCCGTCATCCAGCTCGGCTACGACAACGACCTGTACGGCACCGTGCTCCTGTCCCGCTGGATGGCCCCGAAGACCGAGAAACTGCACGTGGTCGGCACCCTCGGCTCCGTCCTGCTGACGAAGGGCCAGGTCCAGCGCCTCGATGTGCACGGCAAGGTCGTCGACGAGCTGTCGCGCCCGCAAGCCCCGGCCAGCGCGGCCACCGCCCAGATCGACTACTTCTGCCGGGTCCTGGACGGCGAACGCCCCAACCCCGCCGGGCCCGAACAACACCTGGGCCACATGGCCTTCATCGCGTCCTGCTACGAGTCCAAGGCCGCCGGCCGCTACATCGACCCCAAGGAGATGCTGTGACGAACAACCTCGCCCTGCTGGGCGGCGAGCCCGCGGTGACCGCCGGTGGCACGCACTTCGAGTGGCCGCCGATGGACGACACCACAGAGAGCAAGGTCATCGCCCAGCTCCGCTCGGCCATCTCCATCCCCGGCCGCTCGGGCATCGTCGCCGACCTGGAGGACGCCCTCCAGGACTACTTCGGCGTCCGGCACGCGGTCACCTTCAGCTCCGGCACCGCGGCCCTGCACGCCACCTACGACGCCGCCAGGATCAAGGCCGGGGACGAGGTGATCGTCCCCGCCTGGACGTTCCACGCCACAGCCTCGCCACTGTTCCACCTGCGGGCGGTGCCGGTCCTGGTCGAGACCGGCCCGGACGGCAACATCGACCCCACCGCGATCGAGGACGCGATCACTCCACGCACCCGCGCCATCATGGTCACCCACCTGTGGGGCAGGCCGGCTGCGATGCTCGCCATCCAGGCCATCGCCAAGACGCACAACCTCCTCCTGCTGGAGGACGGCTCCCACGCCCACGGCGCCTCCCGCGGCGGCAAGAAGGTCGGCACCTTCGGCCTGGCCGGTGCCTTCTCGCTCAACGGCCCCAAGCCGCTGTCCGGCGGCGAGGGCGGGTTCGTCCTCACGGACGACGACGACACGTACTACCGGCTCCTGACGTTCGGCCACTACAACAAGCGCGCCAACTCCGAGATCCCGGCCAAGCACCCGCTCGCGAAGTACGCGGTCACGGGGTCCGGCCTCAAGCTCCGCATCCACCCGCTGGCCGCCGCCATCGCGCACGACCAGCTCGGCCGCCTCGACGGCTACCTCGCCGGACGGGCGGAGATCGCCCGCTACCTGACCGAGGAGTTCGCCCGGGTTCCCGGGCTGGAGGTCATCCCGATGCCCGAAGGAGTGGTCCCGTCCTGGTACGGGTTGACGCTCACGTACCGCCCCCAGGAGCTCGGTGGCCTCAGCGTCGAGCGGTTCCACCAGGCCCTGGTCGCCGAGGGCGCGGTCGAGTTCGACCGGCCGGGCTCCACCTGCCCCATGAACCAGCTGCCGCTGTACCAGAGCCCGGCCATGCTGTTCCCTGGCCACCCGCACGCTCACCGCCGCTACCGGGCAGGGGACTTCCCGGTCGCCGAGCACACCCACGCGCACACGATCAAGCTCCCGGTCTGGCATCGTAAACAGGATCGTCCGCTGGCCGAGCAGTACATCCGCGCGGCCATCAAGGTGAGCGACCACCACAAGGAGCTGCTATGAACTCTCCCTTCGCCGACCCCACGTTCGAGGACACCATCCGCGCCGCCGCCGAGACGGACGGGGTGGAACGGTTCGTCGTGGCCGCCGTGATCACCGACGGCGACCGCATGCTGTTCCTGCGGCGCCCGGCGGGCGAGTTCATGGCCGGCCTGTGGGAGCTGCCGTCGGGCAAGGTCGAGAGGGGCGAGCGCATCGAGCAGGCCCTGCTGCGGGAGGTCGACGAGGAGACCGGCCTGCGGATCGACGCGGTCGAGAAGTATCTCGGGCACTTCGACTACACCTCCGGCAGCGGCGCCCTCACCCGGCAGCTGACCTTCGAGGCCACCGTCACCCGGACCGGCCCGGTCACCCTCACCGAGCACGACGCGCACGAGTGGGCCGGACCCGACGAGATCCCCGCCGTCAGCGACGCCGTACGGGAACTCGTCACCCGCTGATCGTGCACCGTGAGCTCATCGATCAGGCCCGCGTAGACGGATACGACGCCTTCTGCGTGGGTGCACTCATCGTCCGCCACGGCCGGCTCCTGATGCTCCGACGCGCGGCGTCGGACTCCTGGGCCGGCCGCTGGGAACCGCCCGGCGGCGGCGTCGAGACCGGCGAATCTCTCGCCGAAGCTCTCGCGTGTGAGGTCCAGGAGGAGGCCTGGCTGGCCATCGCCAGCGCGCTGTACATCGGCCACCTGGACTACCCAGCCCGCGAGAACCCCCTGCTGCCCGCCAGCAGGGGGTTCTTCTTCGCCGCCGAGGAACCGCCCAGTCGCGGGCCAGTCCGGATCAACCAGACAGAACACGATCGCTTCGCCTGGTCCAGGCCTGACGGTGTCCGGTCGACACGGCCTGACCTCCGCGCTCTCGTCGCCCGGCGGCTGGCGCTTACGTCCCGGAGTGCCCCCGAGCCCTGGTGAACGCCCGGATGCGGCTGGACGGACCCACACACCTACCAGCCCGGAATCGGAACGGACCTCAGAAGTCCGGTCACGTCGTGGACGCCAGCCGGCAACGATCTCCCCTCACCCCACCAGGAGTGGATCTCCTTCCAGTCGAGCTTTGCCGAGGAGACACCGTGGTCCAGAGCACGCAGGCACTCGTTCGTGACGATCACCGCCGTCCAGACGAAGTTATGCGCTCTCAGGTCGCGGTACTCCTCGTCGATCCGGGCGAACATCACCAGCACGTACAGGTCATTCGCGGGCACCGGACCGTCGCGCACCAGCTCGAAGGGCACCGCATCCAACGGGCCGTGGCTCGGCGCATCAGGTGCGAAGCGGGCCTTGACCTGCAGTCGGGCCAGCCCCGCGTATTGGTTCTGAGGCGGCCCGTCGGATCCGATGCCGTACGCCCCGCCTGAAGCCACATCCCATGCCCACCGCTCGCCTTGGCGCTGGCGCGCGAAGTCCGCCAACGTCGGCACCCGCTCCACCAAGGACCGCCAGGGCACCGCAAGGTCGACAGCCAGTGAGTTCCTACGACCGTTCCCCGCCACCGGCATGGAGCCAAGCGCCGGCCCGAACTCGCCTGAGCGGTCGATCCCAGTGCGGACGCCGCGTGCCCTCTCGTAGGCCGCCCGCACCGAGGCACTCGACCAAAACGCTGCAGCGGCAAGAGACTCCGCGAGGCCGCCGATCGGGTCGCTGCGGTTGGTCGCCAAGCCCGCCTCCAGGAAGCGGTCCCGAGCCGACCAGAAACCGAGCAGCACGTCGCCCAACACGGGCGCATCGCTCGAAGTGTCCACGTTCAAGACTGATCTCAACCCTTCTCGAAGGTAGAGCCGGATACGCTGTGGAACGCAAAGCCGACAACTTCAATCACGACACACGGCTTGCCTAGTGAACGGACGGCAGGTGCCACAGGCCTTCGGCGTAGCTGGTGTTGCGGCGTCGCCCGAGGAGCACCGTGCCGTCGGTGACCAGGACGAGGTGGACGCCGACGACCAGTGTCAGCGGGTCCGCGCCGGTTGCGCGGGGCGCCGGGTGGTCGGCTGGGCGGCCGGTGGGGGCGGGCCGGGTCACCAGGTGCTGCCGGCGGGGTGGTCGGCCGCCGCGGCGAGCAGCGGCAGGTAGTGCCGCATGTAGGGCGGGACCTTGAGGTCGAGGACCTCGTCGAAGGGGACCATGCGGACGGCCAGGCCCTCGTCGCCGAGCCGCAGGTCGCATTCGGGACCGTCCCAGGCGGCGTGCAGGACGCGGACGAGCGGGGAGACGAGCTCGTGCTGCGGGCCGGGCACTGTTCGCATCCGCGTGATGGTGATTCCGGCCTCCTCACGGACCTCGCGGGCGGCGTTCTCCTCGGCGGTCTCGTCGGCCTCGCGCCATCCGCCGATCGGGGTCCAGTAGCCGGGCCAGGCGATGCCGGGCTTGTCGTCGCGGTGGTGCATCAGCAGCCGTCCGGCCGGGTCGGTGACGAGGACCATGACGCCCTCGAAGTCGTCGGCCGGGGCCGGGCGTTCGAGGTAGAGCGGGGTTCCGCTGCGGTGGGCTCGCAGGGCCTGCAGGAGCCGCCGGTAGCGGTCCGGGCCCATGTGCTCCTGCCAGTCGTGGGCGGTCTCGAAGCGCCATTCGGTGTGCTCGGCGGCGTCGAGGCGGATCCGGGCCTGCTGCTCGGCGGTGAGGACGCCGCCGTCGAAGACGTAGCCGCAGGCGGGGACGGGGAACAGGCTGCCGGCCTGCTCGTGGACGACGGCGACCAGGCGCCGCCGAAGCACCTGCGGGTTCTCCGTGGCGAGGTCGAGGCCCAGTTCCTCCCGGGCCTCGCGCAGGGCGGTGGTGAACGGTGTCTCGCCGTGCTCGACGTTGCCGCCGGGGAAGTTCCACACGCCGGGGTCGACGGTGGAGCGCAGCCCGAGGACGCGCCCCTGCGGATCGGTGACGAGGAAACAGCCGTAGGAGCCGGGCCGGGCGATGGTGGTGAGGTAGCCGCCGACCGGCCGCCAGCCGGGGAGGGTCAGGCGGCCGGCGAGCCACTCGATCACGGTGCGCTGCCCGTCGCTCGTGGGCGGGAGCCGGTCGGGGGCGGCCCACCGGTGGTCGTCGTGGCCGGGCGAGAGGAGGATCGCGGTGCCGTCCGGCACGACCGTGGTGAAGACGAACTGGCGCACGCGCAGGCCGCGCCGGTCGGTGAGGTCCAGGTGCCGCGCGTACTCCAGTGGCAGGCCGGCGAGCCCGGTCTCCTCGGCCAGTTCCCGCGCCGCGCCGGCCTCCACCGTCTCGTCGCCGGCCCGGCCGCCGCCCGGGTACTCCCACCGGCCGGGCAGGTCGTCGTGCGCGGCCCGGCGGATCATCAGGATCCGGCCGGAGGTGTCGCGGACCACCACGCCGACGCCGATCCGCTGGACGCCCTCGCGATGGGCCAGGTCGGTCAGCACATGGAAGTCGATCACCGGGAGGACTCCTCGCTGCAAGGTGGTGGGCGGGTGCGCGGTACTGCCGGTCAGGGGGGTTCGACAGTCAAGTCTGCTCCTGGGAGGGCGGGTTCGGGAATGGCTCGTGGGCGGTTCCAGGCGTCCCGATGATGGTGCTGTTCGAATGCGGCTCGCAAGTGGACCCGGATCGGGGGCGGGACGCCGGACGGGTGCTCGATCTCGGAGCGGGCCCCGGCGGACCGGCCGCCGGGTCTGTCGGACCCGGTCTCTAGGGTGGATCCGTACAGCAGAGAGTGCGATGGAAGGCAGGGGGTGACCGAGGTGCACAGTGACGTGCTCGTCGAGGCGGTCCACGGCGACGGGTGGGACTCCTCGAACCGTTCGACGGTCCGTCCGATCCCCCGGGCGGAGGCCGCCCGCCGGGACGCGGCGGGCGAGCCGTACGCCGTCGTGCTCGCCGCCCCCGGGCAGGAGCTTCCCGTGGCGGTGCTGCACGTCGCCTGGGCCGCGCACTACCTCGGGCTCTGGCGGTTCGACGGCTCGGGTCGCCGGGTGTTCGAAGCCGACCTGCGCAGGCTGGAGCCGGGGCGGCTGTTCCTGCGCCACCTGGCCGAATGGCAGTACGACGAGGAGGACCTCCCCGAGTTCTCGGACAAGGCCCTGCGGCGGACGGTCGATCTCTACCCGAACGGGAAGAACAGCGAGGGCCGCTACCCGCGCGGCCGGGGCGGCGGATCGACGCGCACCCTGGTCGACCTGCCGCGTGAGCGGTGGTGGCTGCCGGTACCGGAATTCGGTTGCTGGGAAAGCCTGTTGGCGGAACCCCTGTTCGGACTGCCGGGCCCCTTCGAGATCGCCCAGGAGACCTCGGACACCGCGCCTGCGCCGGCCGGTCGCGCCGCGGAGCCCTTCGGCTGGCGGCCGCCGGCGCCGGCGGCCGGGCCCCGGCTCGACGAGCTGTTCACCCCCGGGGCCGTGTTCACCCACCGGCACCGGCCGCAGCCGCTCGTCATCGAACCGGTGACAACGGTGACCGGGATCGCCCTGCCGACGGGGCGGCTGGCGGTCTGCGACCCCTCGTACCTGCCCGACGGCGCGGAGGGCGACCCCCTGGTGGTCGAGGTTCCGCCCGGTGTCCACCTGGTGCAGGAGACCGGCGCCAGTTACGAGGACGAGATGTTCGGCGATCGCTTCACCGCCCGCGACACCTACGCCGTGCGGGTGCTGGTGAGCGAGAAGCCGACCGCCCGCTGGACGATGGCGGTCCCGCCGGGAGAGGACCCGAGGCTGCTGCGCGACGGCCAGTACTACGGCTTCGGCGTCGACTCCGCCACCGGCTGCTTCGTCGAGTCCGCTGCCCGAACCGACCTGGGCCGCCGCTTCATGCACGCCCTCACCTCCGGCGGTGGCGACGACCTCCACGAACTCGACGGCGGCTGCAGCAAGGTGACCGAAGAGGCCGGCGGGGCCGAACTGGTCACCTTCCTGCTGGGCGGAGACGGCGTTTACCCGGTCTGGGTGGGACACGACGACGCGGGTGAGGTCACGGCGGTCGTCGTGGCGGACGTCTTCGAAGTCGGCGCTCTGGAACCGTCGACCGGATGACGGCCCTCCGGCGGGCGTGACGTCCACGCGCCACCGGCCGTCACCCGGCGGGCGGTCGGGTCGTTGAACCGGACGCGCTGCCCCGAGGGCGCAGCGGACGTCGGAATGCGGCCTGGAGGAATCTGTGGTGTCCACCGTCACCAATCCGTTCACGGGTGCCTACACGCCGGTGGGCGAGGAAGTCACCGCGTTCGACCTGCCGGTCACAGGCACGATCCCGGCCGAGCTCAACGGCCGGTACCTGCGCAACGGGCCCAACGGGATGCGGGCGGAGGACCCCCGGCCGAGGCACCTGTTCGGCGGGTACGCCATGGTGCACGGGGTGCGGCTGCTCGACGGGCGGGCCCGGTGGTACCGCAACCGGCTGGTGCGCAGCGCCGCCGTGGCCGAGGCCCTGGGGGAGCGGCCGCGCCCCGGCGCCGCGCCGAGGATCACCGACGTCGCGCCCAACACCCACGTCATCGGGCACGCCGACCGCACCTTCGCGCTGGTCGAGGGAGGCTTCCGCCCGTACGAACTCTCCTACGAGATCGAGACCGTGGGCGCCAGCGACTTCTGCGGCACGCTGCCCGAGGGGTTCGCCGCCCACCCGAAGCTCGACCCCGTCACCGGCGAGCTGCACGCGATCACCTGGCAGCGGGACAGCGAGAACCTGCGGCACCTGGTGGTGTCCCCGCAGGGAGCCGTCGTGCGGGCCGTGGACGTCCCGGTCGCGCACCGGCCGGTGGTGCACGACATGGCGCTGACCCGGAACTTCGCCGTCGTCCTCGACCTCACGGCGCGCGTCGGCACGGCCGACAACCGGGCGCGCAAGACGTACCCGGCGGTCTGGGACGAGACCGGCGGCGCACGGATCGGGTTGCTGCCCCGCGACGGCACCGAGGTCGCCTGGTTCGAGGTCGAGCCCTGCTTCGTCTTCCACACGCTCAACGCCCACGAGGACGGCCACCGGGTCGTCATCGACGTGGTCCGCTACCCGCGGATGTTCGCCGGCGGCGCGCTGGACGGGCAGAGCAGTCCCACCCTGGACCGCTGGACCGTCGACACCGTCTCCGGCAGGGTCGCCGAGACCCGCCTGGACGACCGGCCGCAGGAGTTCCCGGCGGTCAGCCCGGCGGTGGTCGGCGGCGCCCACCGCTACGCGTACTCCACCGTGGCCGGCGACCTGCTGCGCCACCTGGCCGGCGCCGACACCCTCGACACGCTGCCCCCGGAGGCCGCCGGGGACGCCCTGATCAAGCACGACCTGAGCCGGCAGTCCAGCACCGTGCGGCGGTTCGGCGCCGGCCGCTACACCGGTGAGGCCTCCTTCGTCCCGAGGCAGGGCGCCCGCGGCGAGGACGACGGCTACCTGCTGGCCTACGTCCACGACCCCGAGCGGGGCGCGAGCGACCTGGTCGTCCTCTCCGCCGAGGACTTCACCGGCGACCCGCTCGCCACCGTCCACCTGCCGGTACGGGTGCCGGCCGGCTTCCACGGCAGCTGGATCCCCGACCCAGTCCGGGAGGACTCCGCATGAGCACCCCGCCCGCCACATTCCCGGACGGCCGGCCCCCGGACAGCCCGCCCCCGGACACGCCGGCCGGTGCCGTCGCCCGGCTGCGCGCGACCTTCCGCACCGGCCGCACCCGGCCGCTCGCCTGGCGCACCGAGCAGCTGACCGGGCTGCGCGCCCTGCTGACCGGGCACCGCGAGGAGATCGCCGCCGCCCTCCACGCCGACCTGCGCAAGCCGCGCGCCGAGGCCGACCTCGCCGAAGTCGACTTCACCGTACGGGAGATCGACCACACCCTGCGGAACCTGGAGTACTGGCTGCACCCTGAGCCGGTGCCCGCCGCCGCGCTCACCCGGCTGCCGCCGGGGACGAGCGCCCACACCCGCCACGACCCGCTCGGGACCGTCCTGGTCATCGCGCCCTGGAACTACCCGGTGCAGCTGCTGCTGGTGCCGGTGGCGGGTGCGATCGCCGCGGGCAACACGGTGCTGGCCAAGCCGAGCGAACTGGCGCCGGCCTGCTCGGCCCTGCTGGCGCGGCTGCTGCCGCAGTACGTGGACCCGGCGGCGATCGCCGTGCTGGAGGGCGGAGGGGAGACGGCCACCGCCCTGCTGGCCGAGCGCTTCGACCACATCCTCTACACCGGCAACGCCGGCTTCGGGCGGGCGGTGCTGCGGGCCGCCGCCGAGCACCTGACCCCGGTCACCCTCGAACTGGGCGGCAAGTCCCCGGTGTTCGTCGACCGGGGCGTCGACCTCGGGGTGGTCGCGGCCCGACTGGCCCGCGCCAAGTTCACCAACGCCGGGCAGACCTGCGTCGCCCCCGACTACGTGCTGGCCGACCCGGCCACGGCCCGGGCGCTGGAAGGCGCCCTGGAGCGGGCAGTCACCGAGCTGTACGGCCCCGACCCGGCGCGGTCGCGGGCGTACGGACGCCTCGTCGACGAGCGGCACTTCGACCGGGTCGTCGCCCTCCTCGACTCGGGCCGTACGGTCTTCGGCGGCCGGCACGACCGCGCGGACCGCTACATCGCGCCCACCCTGCTCGCCGAGGTGCGGCCGGACGCCCCGGTCATGCGGGAGGAGATCTTCGGCCCCGTCCTGCCCGTCGTGGAGGTCACCGGCCTGGACGAGGCGATCGCCTTCATCAACGAGCGGGACCGCCCCCTGGCGCTCTACGCCTTCACCGAGGACGGGCACGCCCGTCGGCGCCTGGCCGAGGAGACCAGCTCGGGCGGCCTGAACTTCGGCCTCCCGGTGGCCCACCTGGGCATCCCGGAACTCCCGTTCGGCGGGGTGGGGGAGAGCGGCTCCGGCCGGTACCACGGCCGCTGGTCGATCGACACCTTCAGCCACCGCCGGGCCTGCCTGGACGTGCCGCTGGACTAACGGCCTTGTGTGCGAATACGGTCTGGGCGTGTTGGCCTGGCGGGTCGTCTGATGGGTGTTCACCTCTCGGCGGAGCGGTCGGAGACCAGGGCAGCGACTGCCGCGTAGGTCTCGTCGAAGTACTCTCGGCGTCCAAGGTAACGTTGGAGGGTTCGCCACTGCTTGTGTTCAGCGTTGGCGTGCTCGACGCAGATGCGCTCCGACTGCTGATGGCGGGCCGCGTCCCAGGCGGCGATGTCTTCGGGTGGGGCGCCCTTCTTCGGTTTGAGCGGCGGGGCTTGGACCTGGTTGGGGAATTGCTTGGCAAGTCCCCGGTAGCCCACGTCGACCTTGGCCCTGACCTGGGGGTACTGCTCGAACAGCTCGCAGATTCCCTCGGACTTCACGGCTGTCTGGTCGTGCATGCGGCCGGGTCGGAAGGCCCCGGCCCACAGGGTGCGGCCCTGTCCGTCAGTGACGACGGTGGCCTTCTTGGTGTTCTGCCGCATCTTGCCCGAGATGAAGGAGCGACGGCCTGGCCTGTTCGCCCGGGGGCGTCGAACCC
Organism: Kitasatospora sp. NPDC054795; assembly: GCF_053611565.1. Lineage (NCBI taxonomy): Bacteria > Bacillati > Actinomycetota > Actinomycetes > Kitasatosporales > Streptomycetaceae > Kitasatospora > Kitasatospora sp. NPDC054795. Next base: position 15,888 of record NZ_JBSHAP010000112.1, on the reverse strand, counting down.
GGACCTCCGTGCCGTCCAGCCGCAGCTCGATATCCTCAGCCGCCGCATAGGCGAAGACATCTGCGAGAGTGCGGAGCCGCAGGTCTCCCTGCCCGGGAACAGCGAAGCCACGAGCGGTCAGAAGGGGACGGATCTCGTGGACAGCCCGGGTGATCGTGGAGCGGTCCACTCCGTAGAGCAGGGCCAGAGCCGCGTGCGGGAGCTGGAATCGCAGGACGACCAGCGTGGCGATGACCCGGTCGGTGAAAACCAGTTGGTGATTCGGTCCCGCGCCGGCCGCACGCAACCGGCTGCGGCCTCGACGCTCGTGCAGTCGGCCCTCCTCTGCGGCCATCCACGCCTCGGCCAAATCCGCGATCAGCGAACCGAGTCGTCGGCGCTGGAGGCCGATGAAGAGACGATGGGACAAGCTCGTGCGGCCAAGGTATCGCGTCACAACAACATCCAACCTGCATGGCCCTGTTCATGTCATGGCAGAAGCATGATCGTTACAGCGCCACGTAGCCGGGTTCTGGCACCGGGTCATCCCGAGCTCGGGAGGGCGGAGAGCAGGGCCGCGGCGGCGCTGTCGAAAGGCGCGATGCTGCCCGCTGCGCGACAGAGGATGTGGGCGCCTTCGAGTGTGACGATCATGAGGGTGGCCAGATCAGCGGCCTGGGATGGACTCATTCCGGCGTGGGTGAGTTTTCCGGTGAGCTCGCCGACCCAGCCGGCGAATCCTTCGGCCGCGACAGTGCGCAGGCTGCTCTGGTCGGCGATGGCCGCACCGCCGTCGATGGTGACCGCCGCGACGGCGCAGCCGCCGCCGTCGGCGGACGCCTGCACCACGGGGCGGGTGTTGCCAAGGAACGCCTCCACGACTTCGCGTGGCGTGCGGGCCGGTAGTTCGTGCAGGTGGCCGCGGACGTCCTCGGCGTTGCGGCGGGCGGCTTCGAGCGCGAGCTGCTGTTTGCCGCCTGGGAAGTGGTGATAGATCGCCCCGCGCGCGGCACCACTCTCGGCCAGGACGTCGTTGAAGGTCATCCCGGCCAGGCCGTGGCGTTGCAGCAGTCCGATTGCTGCGCTGATCATGCGGGACTTCGTGTCCGCGGCCATCGCGACCCCCTTGACTAGTACGGCCATCCTAGTCCATGCTCGGCCCACTAGGACGCACGTACTAGTAGGTGGGCTGGAAAGCCCCCGAAACCGGAGGTTCGTGATGGGCAAGACGTTTCTCTGCACCGAGATCCAGGCGGCAGTGCCGTTCGATCAGTTCGACTGGCACCAGGTCAACGCGGCGCTGAAGACCGCGCCGGGCCTGATCCGCAAGACGTGGCTGTCCGGCATCGGAACGCACACCGTCGGCGGCTTCTACGAGTTCGACAGCGCCGAGAACGCCCTGGCCTTCGCGCAGGGCCCCTTCGCCGAAGAAGCCCGGCGGGCCGGAGCCCCGGCAACGACCCGACTTTTCGACGGCGACATCGTCAAAGACGCCAGCATCGACCTGCACTCGCCGTACTACAGCTGACACCGCAGATCGCCGCCGAGTCAGCTCTGAACACCGCCTCGCCCTACTGCCGGGCGAGGCGGCCCCATGGGAGAGGAATCTCGATGGACATCACGCGGCACCCCGAGAACACCGTGAGCTGGATCGACCTCGGCACCCCCGACATGGAGACGACGACGGCGTTCTACACCGCGCTGTTCGGCTGGACCGTCGCTCCACCGGACCCCAACGGCTACCGGCTCTGCACACTGCGCGGACATCTCGCCGCCGCCTTGGGTCCGGCCGAGGACCCCGGCGCACCCTACTGGACGATCAACGTGACCGTGTCGGACATCCAAGCCACCGCCACCCGCTTCACGAGCTTGGGCGCCCGGATCATCGTGGCGCCCGCCCGGGTCGGGTCGCTCGGCCACGCCGCCGTCGCTCTCGACCCCGTCGGCGCACCACTGTCACTCTGGCAGCCCGGCACCCACACCGGCATGCAGCTGACCCACGAACCGGGAACCTTCGCCGGCATCAGCCTTCTCACCGACCACCCCGAGCGTGCCGCCGCCTTCTACCGACCGGCCCTGCACTGGAGTTCCAACCCCGAGCACACTGAGTTCCGGTTGCCGGACGACTCGACTGCCGCCACCAGCCCGCCGTCAGGCAAACCCACGGCGCAGCGATCACTCTGGCTGGTCAGTTTCGCCAGCAACAGACCCGATGCCGACGCGGAGCGGGCCCGACAGCTCGGTGCGACCGAAGTCCGTCAGGACTCCAACGGAGGCATGGTCCTGCGCGATCCCACCGGCGCTCTGTTCGGCCTCACCCAGCACAACCGACAGCTCCGCCTCCGTCCCAACGCGCTGCCCAGGCAATCGCGCACCACGTTGTAAGAAGTCCTCCCGTCCGGTCGGCGGGCGGAGACGGATCCGGCCGTTTCGGACTCCGTCCGTCCCGGGCCGTGTTCTTCGCGCACCGACCGGGGCGGACCCGACGGGCCGTCGGATATCGTGCACGGCCATGGGAGCACTGATAGTTGTCCGGCACGGTCAGACCGAGTGGAGCCTGTCGGGCCGGCACGCCGGGCGCACCGACGTGGCGCTGACCGATTGCGGGTGAGGCCGCTGCCAGGGCGCTCGCTCCGAGGCTGGCCGAACGTCGTCCGGTCGCCGTGTTCAGCAGCCCGCTGAGCCGTGCGATGCGGACGGCCGAGCTCGCGGGTCTGACCGGTGTCCGGCCCGATCCGGACCTGGTGGAGTGGGACTACGGCGGCTACGAGGGCATGACCGCCGAGCAGATCCAGGAGTCCAGGCCGGGCTGGGACCTGTGGCGGGACGGCGTCGTTCCCGGGGACGCCGTCCATCCTGGCGAGCGGCTCCAGCAGGTGGCCGCGCGCACGGACGCGGTGCTGGACCGGATCCGGCCGCTGCTGGACCAGGGGGATGTCGCCGTGGTCGCTCACGGCCATCTGGCGCGAGTGATCACCGTGCGCCGGCTCGGGCTCGACGCGTCCGCCGCCCGCCTGCTCGGCCGCCCGCACCCGGGCTCTCTCGGCTTCCTGGCCGTTGAGCACGGGCAGCCGGTCATCTCCGCCTGGAACGTCCCGTAACGCAGGGCCGGCGTCGCGCCCGCTCGGCGTCGCGCCCGCTCGGTGCCGCGGCCCGGCCCGGCCCGGCCCGGCCCGTCCCGGCCCGTCCGGCCCGGCGAACCTCTGCCGTTACGGCGTCAGTCCTCCCAGCACATCGCGGTGATCACGATGGTGAGGGCCAGCCAGCCGACGATCGGGACGGTGAGGGTGAAGGCGAAGGACCACTGCAGCGCGATCAGGAGGAGGCTGCCGGCGAAGGCGAAGACGGAGAGGAACAGGCAGGCGACGGCAGGGAGGAACCAGCCGTCCCAGCCGCGCCGGAGCAGGGTGTGGATGGCGAGCAGGGTTCCCGCGCCGACCAGCAGGGCCAGTTCGAGGAAGGTGAGCCAGGGGACCTCGGTGACCGGGGAGCGGGTGGCCCTGGTGGGATATCTCCACGACGTGGCCGTTCCACAGGGTGAGGTCGACGTTGTCGCCGCTCCGGACGCTGCCGAAGAGGCCGTCGGAGACGGCGTAGGTGTCGGTGGGTGCCGCCTCGCGGGAGACGGTCACCTCGTAGTGGGGGGAATCCTCGTTCGAGCCGGCTCTCCTGTCCGTCACCCGGCCGGTCTCGTGGGTGGTGCAGTCCGTGGCGGTGGCGGTGGCGGTGGCGGGTGCGGTACAGGCCGGGGCGCCGCGGTAGGCGGTCGCCGCGTCGAAGGCGTCGACGAACCAGGAGAAGCCGAGGGCGACGGAGGCCAGACCGGTCAGGACGAGCAGGACCCGGGCCACGACTCGGGCGGCGGGGCGGCGCTTCCGAGGGTGGGAGGGGCCGTGGGGGCGGGGTGGCGGCGTTCGTACGGGCGGTGCCGGGACGCGGTCGGCCACGGCCGGGGCTCCGTCGACGGGTGCGGGGCCGGGCTCCTGTGGCTCGTCGCCTCCGGCGACCTCGATCCGCGCGTCCATCGCTCTCCCTCGGCCGTCCCGGGCGGTTCCCGGATCCAGCCGGATGATGGCAGGGCTCGACGGTCGCGAGGGAGCAACCGGAGGAGTTTGTCACCGACTTGTCGAACTCGGCCGGTCAGGGGCCGGCGGCCGGGGGAACGGAAGGGGGCGGGGACGGTCAGGGCAGCAGCAGGCCGGCGAGCTCGTCCAGCAGTTCGGCGACCCTGCGGGCCCTCGCCGGGTCCGGGACGGCCTTGGCGATGACCGGCTCGGCGGGCCGGTCGACATGGGCGCGGATGGCGCGTCGGGCGCGGTCGGAGACGGTCAGCAGGGTGCGGCGCCCGTCGGCCGGGTCGGGCGCGGCGTCGAGCAGGCCCTGTTCGCGCAGCCGGGCGACGGAGACCGAGACGTGGCTCTGGGCGAAGCCGGTCCGGACGCGGATCTCCTGGACGGAGGTGGCGGGGTGCCGGTACACGTCGGCGATCACGGCGATCTCCCCGGGGGTGAGGTGCTCGGAGGCCGGGTCGGTGATCAGGGCGCGGCCGAGTTCGGTCAACCGCTTGCCGAGCCTGAGGAGTTGCACGCCGTCCATGCCCGACAGAATACATCTTCACCGATGCATCGGTGGCGATGTAGATTGCCGGGCATGACGACCTCCGAACCGCTCAGCCCGGTCTCCCGCACCGCCCTGTCCGTCGCCCGGGTGCGGGCCTACGAGAGCTCCCGCCCCGACCCGCTCTTCGTCGACCCGTACGCCCTGGCGTTCGTCACCGCCGCCGGCCTCGAACCGGCCCTGTCCGGCCCGGTCAGCAGCCTCGCCAGGGGCCTGGTCACCCACGGCATCCTGCGCACCCGCTTCTACGACGACCGGCTGCCCGCCGCCGGCGCCGACCAGGTGGTGCTGCTGGCGGCCGGCCTGGACACCCGGGCGTACCGGCTGGACTGGCCGGCCGGCACCCGGGTGTTCGAGCTCGACCTGGGCCCGGTGCTGGCCTTCAAGGAGCAGGTCCTGGACGGGCTCGGCGCCGTGCCGCGGGCCGGGCGCACCGCCCTGGTCGCCGACCTGCAGGACCCGGGCTGGCCGGAGCGGCTGGTCGCGGCCGGGTTCGACCCGGCGCGGCGCTCGGTCTGGCTGGCCGAGGGGCTGCTGGTCTACCTCACGGCCGAGGAGGCGGCCGGACTGCTCACGGCGGTCGGCGGGCTGGCGGCCCCGGGCAGCCGACTGCTGCTGGAGCAGGGCCGGGACGTGAGCCGCACGCCGCACGACCCGGCGCTCGCCCACGTGACCGGGCTGTGGCGCGGCGGCCTCGGCCCGGGCACCGACGGATGGCTCGACCGGAACGGCTGGACCACCGGCATCACCACCCTGGTCCGGCTCGGCGAGGACTACCGGCGCCCGCTGCCGGACCCCTCCACCACGACGGCCTTCATCGAGGCCGTACGGCGGGAGGTGCCCGGCGGGGCCGCTCAGTCCTGATCGGCCTTGCGGTCGGACAGCGGCGGGGGGTACGAGCCGGGGAGGGCCGGTCGGGGCCCGACCTGGCGGGTCGGCGGCGGGGCCCGGTGGGTCGGGGGCGGGCCGGACGGCACGGCGATTCCCGGGGGAAGGTCCGGTCCGCCGCCGGTGCCGAGGCCGAAGACGCCGCGGTCGTCGTCCTCCCAGTCGAAGCTGTCGTCCATGAGCTTGTTCTGGGCGATCGTCACCATGATGATGAGGTCACTGTCGAAGCCCTCCTGGTTCACGTCGGCCCGGAACAGGTGCTCCGCGTCGGTTCGGCGCGTCCAGTTGCGGCGGAAGACCTCGCGCACGCCCGCCCAGAGCGCGTCGTGCTCCGGCCCGTCGGGCGGGTCGTCGCTGCAGCTGGGGAGGATGACGCCGGTGACAGGGTGGTTGTGCTCGTCGAAGGCGCGCAGCGCGGAGCGGTAGCGTTCGTGCCCGACCACCCTCGGGTCCACCAGCAGGATGCTGACCTGGTTGTCCTCGCGGGCCTGGTCGAGCCTCTCGTTGAGGCTGTCGTCGATCTCCTCCAGGGTGGTGGTGTGTCCGGCGCGCGTGATCACCTGCTGGGCGCGGGCCGCCAGGGACACCAGGGACGCCGGGGACGCCGGGGACGCCGGGGACGCCAGGGTCGGCTCGGTGGCTGGGCGGTAGGGAGCCCAGTGCCAGGGCTTGGAGCCGTAGTGGCCGCCGCCTCCGGAGCCGGCCTCCGAGGCGAGCCCGGCCGCGATGAACAGCCGCACCCTGCCGGACGAGAGGGTGGGCCCAGGTGCTGTCGGCTTCGGGAAGTAGCCGCGCACGGCGCCGAGGTCGAACCCGGGAAGTTCGCCGAGCCGACGGGAGGCCGCGTCCCGGACCCGCTCCGCGACCACCCGGACGACGTGCTCGTACGCCCCGCCCTGCCCGCTGCGCAGCAGCGCCCGCAGGCCGTACCGGGCGTAGGCCTCGCCCATGTCCGGCTGGGCCCACTGGATCTTGTTGACCTCGTCGGCCAGGTCGCGCTGCTCGACGGGCTCCCACAGCACCGGGATCAGCGCCGGAATCTGCTCCCCGGTGTTCTCGTGGTGGCGGCGGACCCGGCCGCGGAAGGCGGTCCACTCCTTGCCGCAGTAGACGCTGGCGAAGTAGGCCGGGGAGTACAGCGCGACCATGGTCCGGCTGCGGCCGAGCATCGTGGCCAGCCGCTCGGCCCACTCGTCGCCCACGCGCAGCTGCACGGTGTCCCGGAAGGCCAGTTCCTCGACCTGCCCGTCCGTGCCGACCAGCAGCCCGAGTTCGTCCCGCAGGTCGGTGAAGAACTGGTCGAGGAAGGCGTCCCCGGCCTCGAAGTCCCGCCGTGCGTAGCTGAAGAAGAAGTACGGGCGCTGTGCCTCGCCGGAGGCGCGGTCGCGTCCCGGGGGGAGCGCACTGTTCCGCAGCGGGGCGCTCCGGCGCCTGGTCGGCGGGGGCGTGGCGGCGGGCGGGCGCGGCGGCGCGGCCGGGGCGGGCCGCCCGCCGCTCAGCAGGGCGAGGGCGTCCGGGCTGACCAGGGCGAACGCCGGCCCCTCCGGGGCCGCTCCGGGGCCGGAGCCCGGGGTCAGGGCGGGGAACGTCTCCCCGGCCGAACCGGCGTGCTGCTCGATGTACCCGCCCACCCGGTGCAGCAGGTCGACGGTCTGCCAGGCCGCCGACCGCGGCAGTGTCCGCAGCAGGACCTCCCGTACGCCCGGCCGGAAGGCGTAGTGGCCGTCGGCGCCGGGCAGGGCGGTGAGCATCCCGCTGAGGACGAGTTCGGCGAGCTGCTGCGGGCGGGGGCGCGGCTCGACGGCGGCCTGGACCAGCCGCATGACCGGCAGGTTCGGGACACCGACCGCCAGGTGCCCGGCGAGCCGGAACGCCTCCGGCGAGGCCACCGCGCGGAACCGTAGAACCAGGTCCTGCGCGGACAGGTCGTCAGGGTCCTCGCTCGCGGGTGCCGCCGGGCCCGTCGGACGGAGCCGGGCGGCCGCGCCGGGCACCCGGCCGGTGCGGCCGGCCACCAGCTGCGCCCAGTGCGCCAGCCAGCCGTCGGTGGGCTCCAGGACCGGTATCGGCGTCCCTTGCTCCACGCCGTCCTCCCGGTAGGGCGTGAAGGCCAGGCTCGCGTTGGGGACCACCTCCCCGGGTGTGGAGAACAACCCGGCGGTCGCGGGCAGGGCCGTCCGCCGCCACATCCGTTCGGGCAGCGGCTGGACGACGGCCGTGGGCATGGTGGCGGCCCGGTCGCGCAGCGCCCGGTGCCACGGCCCGGCCGTGCCCTCGGGGGCCCACCACTGCGGCCCGGCGCAGTCGCTGACGACCAGCAGGGCGGTCCGGTCCGGTCGGGCGGTGGGGATCCGCAGGCGGAGGGGGGTTCCGGCGGGCGGTACGCGCAGCAGTCGGACCGTCCGGAAGAAGCCGGTCTGGGCGGCGAGGTGGCGCAGTTCCCGTGCCAGTGGCCGCCAGACGGTCATGGTCGGGCCGTCGTCGAAGGCGATCACCAGGTCGAGCCAGGGTTCGGTCGTGCGGCGCAGGACCGGGAGCCAGAACCTCGGCATGGCGTCGTGCGCGGCGATCCGGTGGACGGTGCGGATCTCGTCGAGTTCCCAGCCACGGGTGGTCGGGACGCGGCGGGCCAGTGGTCTCAGGGCTCGTTGGAGAGGGAGGGGGCGGCCGAGCAGGGGCGGGGCCGGGGTGCGGAGCGACAGGTGGGGAGCGGCCTCGGTGGCGGGTCGCGGGTCGGCGGTCGCCGGCTCCCGGGCGTGCAGGGGCGAGGGGGCGCGGCCGTCGGCGGGGTCCGGGAGGTGGTCGGCTTCGCCGTCCGCGCCCTGCCCGGTCGCCGACTCGGGGGACCGTCGGCCGGAGCCGGGAGAGCTGTGGCACGCGAGCCAGAGCAGCTCGGCCAGTTCGGTCGGTGAGGGGTGGTGCCCCGAGGCCCGGGCGAGGACCGCCGCCAGCCCGGTCAGGCCGGTCGGAGCGGCGGCCCCGGGAGGCTCGGCGGGTTCCTCCGGCCCGCCCTCAGAGGAACTCATCGCCGCCGTTCTCCGGTCCGAGGTAGGCCATCAGGTGTTCGGCGAGTTCGTCGCGTGAGGCGGTGTCCAACCCGGAGGCACCGGTGAGGTAGATGGCGTTGAGGAGCTGGTCGGTGGCGAGTTCACCGGCCTCGGCGCGGGCGAGGAAGCGGTCCAGCAGCCGGCGGGCGTTGTCGTCGAGCTCGCCGAGATGGGCGCGGACGATCTCCTCCAGCTGTTCCTGCCCCGGCCGGGCGAACCTGAGGGTGACGCACCGCCGCAGGAAGGCCGGCGGGAACTCGCGCTCGCCGTTGCTGGTCAGCACGACGAACGGGAAGGCCCGACAGCGTACCCGGCCCCGCCGGACCGGTACCCGCCGGTCGCTGCCGTCGATCATCACCGCGGCCTCGGGGGTGCTGCGCGCGGCGCGCACCAGTTCGGGGATCTCGTACCAGCCGCCCTCCAGGATGTTCAGCAGGTCGTTCGGCAGGTCGAGGTCGCACTTGTCGATCTCGTCGATCAGCAGCACCCGCGGCTGCTCGTACGGCAGCAGTGCGGTGCCGAGCGGGCCCAGCCGCAGGTGGTCCTCGACCGCCTCGTCCGGCGCGGGACCGCCCGGCGCGCCACCGTTCGGTCGTTCACCGGCCGCCCGGCTGGCCGCGTAGAGCCGGGACAGCGGATCGTAGCTGTAGAGTCCGTCCTCCAGTGTGGCGCGGCTGGTGATGTTCCAGCGCAGCACCGGACCGAGCGACAGCTCGCGCGCCACCGCGTACGGCAGGCTGGACTTCCCGCTGCCGGGCGGGCCGGTGACCAGCAGCGGGCGGCGCAGGTACAGGGCGGCGTTGACCAGCTGGACGGTCGATTCCGTGGGCCGGTACGTGCGCGCCCGATGGTCCTGCTCGGGCGAGGCCCCCGCTTCCTCCCGCGGCGGGTCGAGGACCGGCCCGCCGTCGAAGGTGCGCCACGGCGGTGGGGAGGGCAGCAGGCGGATGCGGTCGTGCGGCTCCGAGGCGCCGGTGAAGACGGGCCAGAGGGTCATGCGGGTCCTCTCCAATGCTCCTGGCCGACCGGTGACCGCCGGTACCCGCCGGGCTCGGGAAACCAGCGGGGATCCTCCCACAGCAGGGTCAGTCCCCGGGCCCAGTGGGCCGTTTCGCCGTCGTGGACGAAGGCGCTCCGGCGCAGTGCGTGCACGTACTCGGGCAGCTCGGCCGGAGCGACGGTCGCCAACTGCTCGACGAGCAGGTCGAGGAATCTGTGCCCGGCGCAGCTGTCGGCCGCCTCGGGCCCGTGGGTGCCGCTGCATCCGGTGCGCGGCCAGACCACGATGGGTACGGCGGCGTTCAGGCTGGCGGCGAGCAGCCGCCTGGTGTCGGCCAGCTTCGGCGGGCGGCCGAAGCCCACCGGGTCGTGGGTCGAGCCGAGCCGGACGGCCAGGCGGTCCGCGGTGTGGGCGCTTCCGCAGTCGATCCGGTGGACGACGGACGAGGTGAGCCGGTCCAGGTTCTCCCACTTCTGGTGCAGTCTGAACTGCAGCGCACCGCTGCGCCGCCGGTCGATGTCCATCAGTACGACGGGGGAGAAGCAGCCCAGGGGCGTGCTGTCGTCCTTGGCCCGGTGCCATTCGTCGAGCGGCTGGTTGAGCCACTCCCGGGGGACGGCGAAGGCGATCAGGGCGCTGCCCCGGCGGTCGAGTTCGTGGAACGCGGCGTCGATGTGCTCCAGCACGAAGGCGCGGATCCGGGCCTTTGGCAGCGTCCGGGTGCCGACCACGTGGCGGTGTCCGGCGCGGAACGCGGAGATCTCGACCACGAACGACCCCGTCCCCGAGCCGCTGCGGTCGACCTCGACCAGGATCGGCGACCAGCGGGGCCGGGGCGGGGGTCCGGGCGGCGCGGCGTCGGCCTGTCGCCGGTACCGGTTCAGCCAGTGGCGCAGCGAGCGCTGCGCCGCGGTGTCCTCGGTCCGTGCGGCGAGCGCCTCGGCCAGGGACGTGACCGGGCACTCGCCGGGCGCCGCCACGACCTCGGACAACAGGTACCAGGCGAGGTCCCAGTAGGAGTCGAACTCCCGGGCGGGGTGCGCCGGTCCGAGCGGGCCGACCGCGTCGGCGTACAGGGTGTCGAGCTCCCCGGGCCGGGCCGGCTCGCCCATTCCGACCAGGGTGGTGCGCAGCAGACGTTTGGCGTCGGCGGTGAAGCCGTGGGTCGGGACGAGTTCGGCGGCGGGCGGCCAGTGGCGGGCGATGACGTGGGCGGGGATCATCCGGCCGCTGCGGATGTCGGAGGACCTGGAGGCGGCGGAGACCATGCCGACGACCCGGCCGGTGCCCTGCACGACGGCCGCGGCGCCGCTGAATCCGCGGGCCAGCGGCTGGCCGTTGGGCGTCCAGGCCTCCAGCTGGATCCACTCGCCCGCGATCAGCTGGTCGGCGGTCACGCGGAACTCGGCGAGGGTTCCGCTGTCGTAGCCGCGCGGGAAGCCGTAACCGAGCAGCTTCGGTGCCGGGTGGGCGTAGGCCTCGTCGAGCGCGGCGAACCGGGCGGGTTCGACCGGGACGACGGTGTCCAGGAGCAGGACGGCGACGTCGCCCGGGTCGTCGACCTTGCCGTTCCAGCCGCCGGGTTCCACCACGGTGGCGCCGACCGGCCCGAGGTCCGGCCGTCCGACGAACACCACCTGCGCCCGGCGGTCACGGTCGACCACGTGGGCGCAGGTCAGCACTTCGCGTGAGCCGACGAGGAATCCGGACCCGGTCTCGCCGCCGCAGGTGATCCTCACCTGCCAGGCTGCGGTGGGCACGTCGGGTCAGCTGTCCTCGCCGTCGGTCCCGTGGTCGTCCAGGGCCGGAGGCTGCTCGACCGGACGGTGCTGCTCGGGCCTCCAGGAGAGCTTCACCACCAGGTGCCCCTCCAGGCTGCTCTTGGCGATCACCGCACCGGCTTCGGTGGTGAGCTTGACGCCGAACTCGATCTCGACCGTGTCGGGCTTCAGCCGCCCGTCACGGAAGACGCTCAGCGCCGACTCGGCCGCACTGTGGATGCCCTGCAGCGCGTGCTCGAAGGTGCGGCCCGCCTGGACGATGGCACCGTCCCCGCGGGCGACCAGTTCGAGGCCGGGCCCCTCGTCGTCGACCTCGATGACCACGTTCGCGCCGCCGTCGGTCCGGAATTCGACCAGCGAATCCACTGGATGCCCCCTGTTCAGACCTGAACCCCCGTACGTACGTCGGACAGTATGCCGCTTCCGGGGGCGCGCGGGCAGCCGATCGGAATCATGAAGTCGTCCTTCTCGTAGTGATCTTGACGGAGGATCACACACGGTCGGCCGGCCGCGGCGGCCAGGCGCCCGGGGTCAGGACGCCGGTGGTGTAGGCCCGGGCGACCAGGGCGGTGCGGTTGGGGACGCGCCAGCGCCGGGTGAGCCGGGCCAGGTGGTAGTTGACCCCGTCCGGGGTGACACCGATCTCCCGGGCGATCTGCGCCGTGGTGTCGCCCCGGGCCGCCGCGGCCAGGATCCGGGCCTCGACCGGGCTGACCTCGACCTGTGGGCCGGGAGCCGGGGCGGCGGCCGCGGGCTGCGCCGCCCGCAGCGACAGCAGCAGGCTCGGGGTCTGCTCCGGGGTGTCGCCGACCAGGTCGACGGTCATCTCGCCGTGCCGCTCGCGGCCGTCGGCGGACGTCCAGGAGACCCGCGCCGGGTACTGCGAGCGGCGGTGCAGCCGGACGGCCTCGGTGAGCGCCTCAAGAGTGCCGGTGTCCCGCAGGGTGAAGAACTCCAGGATCCTACGGTTGTGCAACTGACCTGGCAAACGGCCGAATTCGACCGCCATGGCGCGGTTGACGATCAGGATGCGCCCGCCGAACTCGCACACCGCGATCGGCAGGGGCACGTGGTCCAGCAACCGCAGCGCCCGGTTGCGCCAGATCACCGCCGCTTCCCGCGGGCTGTCCGGTACCGGGCCGCAGCCCTCGGTCGTCCGCATCCGCGATTCTCCTTCCCCGGGGCCGGCGCTGACGGTCCGTAGCAAGCCCGTAACCGACCCGGGCACTACACAATCATGTAGTGATCGCGGCCCGCACCCCCTCCCGGTGGGCGCACAGTGGTGGGAGACGAAAGTTTCCTGCCGTGGGAGGGGCACACCGATGACCGAGACCGTGGAGCGCACGACCGAGGACGAGCGGGCGGCCGGGGGCGAGAGCCGGGCCGTCCCCCTGGTGGACATCTCGGCGATGCCGCCGGCCGCCGCCCCGGTGCTGCGCATCATGGAACTGGCCAGAGAGCACGGCCCGGCCTTCGTCCAGCGACTGCACGGCCGGGACACCCTGGTCGTCAGCGGCCTGGAGCTGGTCACCGAGCTGGCCGACGAGACCCGGTTCACCAAGTCGATCGGCCCGGCCCTGGAGAACGTCCGGCAGTTCACCGGAGACGGCCTGTTCACCGCCTACAACGAGGAGCCCAACTGGGCCCGGGCGCACGACATCCTGATGCCCGCCTTCGCGCTCGGCTCGATGCGCACCTACCACCCGGTGATGCTGCGGGTGGCCCGCCGGCTGGTCGACTCCTGGGACCGCCGGGAGGCCGCCGGACAGCCGGTGGACGTGCCCGGCGACATGACCCGGATGACCCTGGACACCATCGGCCTGGCCGGCTTCGGCTTCGACTTCGGCTCCTTCGAGCGGGACGAGCCGCACCCCTTCGTCGAGGCGATGGTGCGCTGCCTGGAATGGGCGATGACCAGCCTCACCCGCGACCCGGAGACGGACCACCGCGAGCGCGACACGGCCTTCCGCGCCGACTCCGACTACCTGGCCGCCGTGGTGGACGAGGTGATCGCCGCCCGCGCCGAGGAGGACGTCCAGGGCCCGGCCGAGGACCTGCTCGGCCTGATGCTCGGTGCCGTCCGCCCCGCGGACGGCACCCGGCTGGACGCCGAGAACATCCGCAACCAGGTGATCACCTTCCTGATCGCCGGCCACGAGACCACCTCCGGCGCGCTGTCCTTCGCGCTGTACTACCTGGCCAAGCATCCGGCCGCGCTGCGCGAGGTGCAGCGGGAGGTGGACGAACTCTGGGGCGACCAGGCCGATCCCGAGCCCTCCTACGAGGACGTCGGACGGCTGCGCCACACCCGCCAGGTGCTCAACGAGGCGCTGCGACTGTGGCCGACGGCGCCCGCGTTCAGCCGGGAGGCGCGCGCGGACACCCTGCTCGGCGGACGCATCCCGCTGCGCGCCGGGGAGACCGTCCTCGTCAGCACGCCGCTGCTGCACCGCGACCCGGCGTGGGGCGACAACCCGGAGCTGTTCGACCCGTCCCGGTTCGACCCGGAGTACGAGGAGAGCCGCTCCCCGCACGCCTTCAAGCCCTTCGGTACCGGCGAACGCGCGTGCATCGGGCGGCAGTTCGCGCTGCACGAGGCCGTCATGCTGCTCGGCATGCTGGTGCACCGATACCGGCTGATCGACCACGCCGACTACCGGCTGACCATCAAGCAGACGCTCACCATCAAGCCCGACGGGTTCACCCTCGGCCTCGTCCGGCGCACGCCCGCCCCGGCCCTTGACGCCTCCCGCGCGGACTCCCTCGCCGCCGCCGCGCCGACGGCGGTCGACCGGCAGGCCGGACCGGCCGCCGGGCGGCCTGGACGGGTCCGGCGGGGCACCGGGCTGCTGCTCCTGCACGGCTCCAACTACGGTGCCTGCCGGGAGTTCACCCGGCAGCTCGCGGAGGCCGCCGCCGACCTCGGCTGCGAGACCGCGACCGCCCCGCTGGACGCGTACGCGGACGGCCTGCCCACCGACCGGCCGGTGGTGATCACCGCCGCCTCGTACAACGGGCAGCCGACCGACGACGCGGCCCGGTTCGTCCGCCGGCTCCAGGAGTCCCGGGAGGGCGGCGGGGCCGAGGGCGTCGAGTACGCGGTGCTCGGCATCGGCGACCGCACCTACGCCGCGACCTACCAGCGCGTCCCGGCGCTGATCGACGACCGGCTCGCCGAGCTCGGCGGCACCCGGTTGCTGGCCCGCGCCGAGGCCGACGCCTCCGGCGACCTGGCGGGCACCGTGCGGCAGTTCACCGGGGCGCTGCGCGAGGCCCTGCTGGCGCGGTACGGGGACGCCGACGCCCCCGCCGGGGAGCAGTCGGAGGCCGCGTACACGGTGACCGAGGTGACCGGCGGCCCGCTGGCCGCGCTCGCCGCCCGGCACGACACGGCGGAGCTGACCGTCACCGCCGTCGGCAGCCTGACCGACCCGGCCTACCACCGGGTCAAGCGGCTGGTCCGGCTGGCCCTGCCGGAGGGCACCGGCTACCGGACCGCCGACCACCTCGCCGTGCTCCCGGCCAACGACCCGGTGCTGGTCGAGCGCGCCGCCAAGCTTTTCGGCGCCGACCCGGACACGGTGCTGAACATCGTGGCGCACCGGCGCACCGGACTGGCCGTCGACCGCCCGCTGACCGTCCGCGAGCTGCTCACCCGCCACGTCGAGCTGCAGGACCGCCCGAACGCCGAGCAGTGCGCCGCGCTGGCGGCGCTCAACCCCTGCCCGCCCGAGCAGGCCGCCCTGCGGGCCCTGCCCGACGACGACCCGCGCACCCTGCTGGACCTGATCGAGGACCACCCGGCGCTGCGGGAGCGGCTGAGCTGGCCGGTGCTGCTGGAACTGCTGCCGCCGATCCGGCCGCGGCACTACTCGATCTCCTCCTCGCCCACCGGCGACCCCGGCCAGGTGGAGCTGATGGTCTCGGTGCTCAGCGCCCCGGCCCGCTCGGGCCGGGGGACCTTCCGGGGCGCCGGATCCGGCTACCTCGACCGGGTCGCCGTCGGCGACACCGTGCTGGCCCGGGTCCAGCCCTGCCGGGAGGCGTTCCGGATCGGCCACCGCACCCCGGTGGTCATGATCGCGGCCGGCACCGGCCTGGCACCCTTCCGGGGCGCCGTCGCCGACCGCCGGGCGCTGCTCGCGCGGGGCGCCGCCCTGGCCCCGGCGCTGCTGTACTTCGGCTGCGACGACGAGGCGGCGGACTACCTGCACCGCGGCGAGTTGGAGGCCGCCGAGCGGGCCGGCGCGGTCTCGCTGCGGCCCGCCTTCAGTGAGCGGCCCCAGCAGGGGCGGCGCTACGTGCAGGACCGGATCGCCGCCGAGGCGGCCGAGGTCCGGGAGCTGCTGGAATCCGGTGCCGAGGTGTACGTGTGCGGCGACGGCGCCCGGATGGCGCCGGGCGTCCGGGCGGCCTTCCGGGCGCTGTACCGGGAGCGCACCCCGGGCGCCGACGAGCAGCGGGCGCAGGCGTGGCTGCAGGGGCTGATCGAGGCCGGCCGGTACGTCGAGGACGTGTACGCGGGCTGACGCTCGCGCGCCGGGGACGGCCGTGGGCCCGCCGCACAGGTGCGGCG
>NZ_JBSHAP010000111.1:0-30574 GCF_053611565.1 Kitasatospora sp. NPDC054795 | reverse complement strand
CACCCATGCCGGGACCCTAGCGCGTGTCCGCCGCGCGGCACCGACGACGCCCGGGCGGCCCGGGCAGCCGCCCGCAGCGGAAGCGCGGGGGGCCCCCCCCCGGCGGGGGCCCCCCGGGGGCCCCGGCGGGGGCCACCCGTCCGTCACGTCACGTCCGGGGCGCGGGACTCACGCGGCCGTGAGCCCCGCGTCGGGCGCGGGACTCACTTCAGGCGCTTGCCCGCCGAACGCAGCTGCTCGGCGGCCTCGACCACGCGGGCGGCCATGCCGGCCTCGGCCAGCTTGCCCCAGGTGCGCGGGTCGTAGGTGTTCTTCTTGCCGACCTCGCCGTCGACCTTCAGCACGCCGTCGTAGTTGGCGAACATGTGGCCGGCCACCGGGCGGGTGAAGGCGTACTGGGTGTCGGTGTCCAGGTTCATCTTCACGACGCCGTTCTCCAGCGCGGTGGCGATCTCCTCGGCGCTCGAGCCCGAGCCGCCGTGGAAGACGAAGTCGAACGGGTCGGTCTTGCCGTACTGCTTGCCGATCGCGTCCTGGAGCTCGCGCAGCAGCTCCGGCTTCAGCACGACGTTGCCCGGCTTGTACACGCCGTGCACATTGCCGAAGGAGGCGGCCAGCAGGTAGCGGCCCTTCTCGCCCAGGCCCAGCGCCTCGGCGGTGCGCACGGCGTCGTTGACGGTGGTGTACAGCTCGTCGTTGATCTCGTGGGTGACGCCGTCCTCCTCACCGCCGGTCGGGGTGATCTCGACCTCAAGGATGATCTTGGCGGCGGCGGCCTGGGCCAGCAGCTCCTGGGCGATGCCCAGGTTGTCGGAGAGGGTCTCGGCCGAGCCGTCCCACATGTGCGACTGGAACAGCGGGTTCTCGCCCCGGGCCACGCGCTCGGCGGAGACCGCCAGCAGCGGGCGGACGTAGCCGTCCAGCTTGTCCTTCGGGCAGTGGTCGGTGTGCAGCGCGACGGTGACGTCGTACTTGGCGGCGACGATGTGCGCGAACTCGGCGAGCGCGACGGCGCCGGTCACCATGTCCTTGTTGTGCTGGCCGCCCAGGAACTCCGCGCCACCGGTCGAGATCTGGATGATGCCGTCGCTCTCGGCCTCGGCGAAACCACGCAGTGCGGCGTGCAGCGTCTGCGACGACGTGACGTTGATGGCCGGGTAGGCGAACTTGCCCGCCTTGGCCCGGTCCAGCATCTCGTTGTAGACCTCGGGAGTTGCGATGGGCATGCGATCCGCTCCTGTCGGGTTGCGGCGTACGGACGGTGCTGTCCGACGCTGTGTACGCCTTCGTGACGACTCCGTGCCGGCCCGCCGACGCGCGGCGTTGCGGTGTGGCTCTCCGGCACGTTCGCGGCGACCTGCGCGGTACGGCCATGAGGGTGGTGTGCCACCGCGGACCGGACGCCTGTGCCATCTTCCCAGACTCGTGCCCGCGGGTCAGCAGGAGCCCGCCATGCGGAACGTCGCACGACACGGGCGCACGGCGGCCGCGGGCGGCTCCGGCGGGCGGCCGGGGGCGTCCGCCACCGGGCGCCGTCGGCACGGTGCGCCCGCGCCGTGGGCACGGTGCGCCCGCGTGGTCGGCACGGTGCGCCCGCTATCCTGCGCCCGTGGACTACAACCAGCTGGCCGTCAACCTGCTTGACGCCAAATCCCTGATCTCGTCCCTCGGCGCCATCGGGCTGATCGCGATCATCTTCGCGGAGACCGGCCTGCTGGTCGGCTTCTTCTTCCCGGGCGACTCGCTGCTGATCCTCGCGGGTGTCGCCGCCTCGAACGCGGCCTCCTCGGTGCTCGGCGACGGTGCCAAGCTGCCGATCGCCGTCCTGCTGATCGGCTGCCCGATCGCGGCGATCGCCGGCGCCCAGCTCGGGCACCTGATCGGCGCCAAGGTCGGGCCGAAGATGTTCGACAAGCCCGATTCGAAGATCTTCCGACGCGACTACGTGGTGAAGGCGGAGGAGTACTTCAACAAGTTCGGCTCCGGCAAGGCCGTGGTGCTGGCCCGCTTCATGCCGATCATCCGCACCTTCCTGAACCCGGTCGCCGGCACCCTGGAGATGCCCGCCCGGACCTTCTTCCTCTGGAACGTGATCGGCGGCGTGCTGTGGACCGAGTCCATGCTGCTGATCGGCTACTTCTTCGGCGACGCGCTCGCCCCGGTGATCGACAAGTACCTGATCCCGGCGGTGCTGCTGATCGTCCTGCTGTCGATCTCGCCGATCCTGGTCGAGATCATGCGCGAGCGGAAGAAGAAGCGGGCCGGCATCGTCGCCGAGGTCGACGACGAGAGCCAGGTCCAGGCCGGCGGCGGCCGGCACCGGCGGGGCTGAGCGCCCGGAACTCCGGACACGGCGAGGGCCGGTGCTGTTTCACGTGAAACAGCACCGGCCCTCAGTCGTTCGTCGTACCGGACGGGATCAGAGACCCAGGTCGTCCAGGGTGTAGGCGGTCACGTACTCCAGGCCCTGGGCCTCCACGGCGGCCGCGCCGCCGCGCTCCACGATCACCGCGACGCCGACCACCTCGGCGCCCGCCTCGCGCAGCGCCTCCACGGCGGTCAGCACCGAGCCGCCGGTGGTGGAGGTGTCCTCGACGGCCAGCACCCGGCGGCCCTTGACCTCCGGGCCCTCGATCCGGCGCTGGAGGCCGTGCGCCTTGCCCGTCTTGCGGACCACGAAGGCGTCCAGCTGCTGCCCGCGCGCGGCGGCGGCGTGCAGCATCGAGGCGGCCACCGGGTCGGCACCCAGGGTCAGGCCGCCGACGGCGTCGTAGTCCAGGTGCGAGGTCGCGTCCAGCATCACCCGGCCGACCAGCGGGGCGGCCACGCCGTCCAGCGTGATCCGGCGCAGGTCGACGTAGTAGTCGGCCTCCTTGCCGGAGGAGAGGGTGACCTTGCCGTGCACGACGGCCTTGTCCTTGATCTGTGCCAGCAGGGCGTCGCGGTCGTTGCTCATGAGCGTTCAGTCTAGGCCCTGACGGTTCCCGCGGCGCTCCGGGCTCAGCGTCGGCGCAGCGCCCTGACCAGCACCACGGCGCCACCCAGCAGGGCCACCGAGCCGCCGATCACCCACGGCACCGCGCTGCGGCCGCCGGTGCCCGGCACCACGATCCCGCCGGCCTCGCCGCCCCAGCGGGACGCCGCCCGGGCCCGCGCGCTGCGGGCGGGCAGCGCCGGGGCGTACGGGCCGCGCGGCGGGGCGTGGTCCACCTCCTCGGCGGACCGGCCGACGATGCTGCGGCGCACCGGGCCGCTGAGCACCGGCTCCTCCTCGTACGCGAAGAGCGGTTCGGCGGGGAGCTCCTCGGCGACGCCGTCCTGCTCGGCGGAGCCGTCCGCGGCCCCGTCCTCGACGTCGTCCTCCTCGTCCTCGTCGTCGGCGGAGCCGGTGGGCAGGCCGAAGCGCTCGGCGTCGGCGTCGGAGAAGGCGATCAGGTCGGAGAGGTCGTCGTCCAGGTCGTCGCCGGGCTGGTCCTGGCGGTCCTCGATGAAGACCACACCGGCGTCGGCCCCGGCGTTCCCGGACCCGTCCTGCTCGGCGTCCTCCTCCTGGTCCTGCGGCTGCTCGCCCTCCGGGGCGACCAGCGCGGCGGCGAACCGGTCCAGCAGGCGGCGGCCGGTGGCGTCGAGGGTCTCCTCGTCGAACTCGGTCAGCCGGCCGGTGGCGCTCAGGTCGCCGGTGAAGCGGATCACCGCGGTGCCGTCCTCGGTGCCGTCCGCGACGCTGACCCGGACGGTGGCGGTCACCTCACCGGTGCCCCGGGCCTCCTCGCCCTCGGCGAGCACGGTCAGCACGCCCTCCCGGCCCCCGATCAGCGACAGCACGCCCTTGTACGTGATCGTGGAGCCGCCGATCCGCAGCTTCAGCCGGCCGCCGATCTCCTCGGCCGCACCGGCGCCGACCGCGGCCGGCTCGGTGCTCAGCCCCGGCACACTCCGCGCCAGCAGCGCCGGATCCTGCAAGGCCTGCCGGACCGGCTCGGCGGACAACGGGACGAGAACCTCATGCTCCATGTCACGGAGCCTACCGACTGGGCCGCGCCCGGTCCCTACCCACCACCACCGGATTTTCCCCGCCCCACCTGTTCCCTTGGCCGTCGCACCACCGCCGCGGCCGCCCGCACGGGCACCCGCCCCGGCCCGCCACGGGCGCGGGCCGGGGCTTCCGAGAAGAGGGTTCCCCGGGGCGGCCTCGGCGGGGGCCGGGCGGCCTCAGCGGGGACCGAGGAGGGTGAGGGCCGCCGGGGGGTGGGCCGGGCGGAGGGCGGTGAGGCGGGCGGTGGTGGCGTGGAGGACGTCGGGGGTGAGGGCGCGGGGCGCCGGGGCGTCGGGGGCGAGGGTGAGCGGGGGCCGGGTGGCGGCGGCGAGGAGGAAGTTCTGAGGGTCGTCCGGCGGGCCGGGGCGGCAGGCGGTGGTGGCGCTGCCCGGGACGGCGTACGGGGCGGTCTGCAGGCCCGTCGTCCGCAGACCGGACTCGATCTGCCAGAGGCCGTCCAGGTCGTTCCCGGCGCGGACGGCGATCCGGCCGCCGGGGGAGAGCAGCCGTGCGGCGAGGCCGTAGAACTCCTGGGAGTGGAACTTGACCGGCCCGCCGTCGGCCGGTGCCGGGAGGTCGGCGAGCACCACGTCGTACGGTCCGTCCCCGCCGGGGGCGCCGGCGCCGCGCAGCCAGGCCAGCGGGTCGGCCGCGGTGGTGCGGACCCGGGGGTCGTCCAGCGAGCGGCCGCCGAGGGCGGCGAGCCCGGGGTCGGTGCGGGCGATCCGGGGGAGGGCGGGGTCGGCGTCGACCAGCCGGACGGTGCGCACGCCCCGGTGCCGCAGCACCTCCCGCAGGGCGAGCCCGTCGCCGCCGCCGAGCAGCAGGATGCGGGCGTCCGGGCCGGCCGCCATGGCGGGGTGGACCAGGCCCTCGCTGCTCCGGTACTCGTCCGGCCCGCAGACCGCGAGCCGGCCGTCCAGGTAGAGCCGCAGGGGGCCCTCGGCGGGGCCGGTGAGCACGATCTCCTGGGACCGGCTGCGGGTGGCGTAGCGGACCTGGTCGCCGTACAGGGCGTGCCGGGCGGCGCGCTCGACGGCCTCGGAGCCGGCCGCGGCCGTCGCGAGCAGCGCGAGGACCAGCAGGCAGCCGCCCCAGAGCAGCCGTCGGATCCGGGGGGCGGGTTCCTCGCGGAACAGCCAGAGCACCACGGCCGCCCCGGCGACGGCGTTGACGGCTCCGGTGAGCAGGGCGCCGTCGCCCGGTCCGAGGGCGGGCATGATCAGGAACGGGAAGGCGAGGCCGCCGATCAGCGCGCCCACGTAGTCGGCGGCGAACAGGTCGGCGACGGCGCGTCCGGCGTCCTCGCGCCGGATCCGTTGGATGAGGGTCATCAGCAGGGGGATCTCGGCGCCGATCAGGACGCCGATCAGGCAGGTGAGGCCGACCATGGCGGCCTGGTAGCGGCCGATCCAGGCCCAGCAGGAGTAGAGCGCGAGCACGGAGAGTCCGCCGGTGAGCGCGAGCGCGCACTCGACGAGGGCGAAGGCGGTGGCGGGCCGGCTGGTGAACCGTTTGGCGAGCAGTGAGCCGAGGCCCATCGCGAACACCATGACGGAGAGCACGACGGAGGTTTGGGTGACCGTGTCCCCGAGCAGGTAGTCGCCGAGCGCCACGAGTTCGAGCTCGTAGACGAGTCCGCAGGCCGCGCAGACGAACGCGGCCAGCAGGACGGTCAGGCGGGCGAGCCGGGGGCTGGAGCGCAGCCGGGACCGACGGCGGGCGGGCGGGAGTGGGGCGAGGCCTTGCCCGGGCCGGGGTGGGGCGCCGTCGTCGGGGTCCACTCGCGGGCGTGCGGGCGGACCGGTCGGATGGTTGATCACGAACAAACGCTAGGGGACGTGCGGGACGGATGGATGCGCCCATCCGACGGACAGTGGGCGACGTCGGATTGACGAACCGTTCCTGCGTACGATTCGTAGGCCTGGGTCGGGCGGCCTACGGCCGGATCGGTGTTCCGGTCCGGACTTCCGGCGGTCATGCCCCGGTCACCACCAGCGAGGAGCGGGTGCACACCAGCTGCCCCTCCTGCGGGTAGGCGTGCCAGGTGCGCCAGAGCAGCCGGTCCGCGCCGCCCTGGGTGACCAGCGCGGTGAAGGCGCTCGGGTCGCCCGGGAAGACCCCGGCGAGGCCCCGCGGGTGCCCCTCGACGAGGGCCAGCAGCTCCTGGGCGCGGGCCGCGAAGTCGTGCGGCGGCAGCACCTCGATCCGGGCCGCGAACTCGTACTCCCAGCCGCCGACCTGCTTGGCCACCCGGGCCGGCAGCGGGGTGCGGCGGCCGGGCAGGCAGGCGACGGTCTCCAGGCACTGGCCGGGGCCCGCGTCGATCACCACCTGGTGGGAGGCGCCCAGCAGGCGCAGCTGGAGGGTGCCGGGCGTGCCCGGGTGGCCGCCCCCGTCGAGTCTCAGGTCGCGGACGGCGAGAGCGGGCAGCGGGTCGCCGCCGAGGCACCAGGCGAGGTCACCCGCCCGGGTGTCCGTGTAGGAGGTCTGCAGTGTGGTGAGCATGCTCGGCTCCGCGTTTCAGCTCCGTGCGCGCCCGCCGAGCAGCACCGAGTAGGCCTAGGCGATGGCGAGGCTGTTCGTGGCTGTGCGGCCCTGGGCGCGGCCGACCGTGGAAGGAAGGATTCCGGCTGGAGATTCAGCAGCAGAGAAGCACGAATACGCCGGGTCCGCCGGTGATTTACCCAACTTTGTCAAGCATTCACCGTTTCGAGCACACCTGCTTCCCGGCTCTGATCGAGCCCGTGTACGAGTCTGCACAGCGCGCGCCCCTATCACCGGATCGTGCGCCGTGCGCGCCGGGTGTGCGCTGTCCGGGTGCATCACACACCGCCGCCCTCCAGGCGCGGGGCGTGGAGGGCGGCGGGGAGTGCCCGGATGCTCGGAAGGATTGCCGCAATGGTGGCAAACAAGCAAGCCGATCAAGGAAGTTGATGATCCATCAGTACTGGTGTCGGATCACGGGCATCCCTGTTCGAAGGGCGCGAAAGGGGGCGTGCGGCCACTCACAGGCGCCGCAGGCGGGTGACGGCCTCCTGGAGGACCTCGTCCTTTTTGCAGAAAGTGAAGCGGACCAGGCTACGGCCGGCCTCCACGTCGTCGTAGAACACCGCGTTCGGGATCGCGACGACACCGCAACGGCCGGGCAGGGCACGGCAGAAGTCGATGCCGTCCTTCTCGCCGAGCGGCGTGATGTCGGTGGTGACGAAGTAGGTGCCCTCGGGGGTGAAGGCCCGGAAGCCGGCCGCGGTGAGACCGCCGAGCAGCAGGTCGCGCTTGCGCAGCAGATCGGCGCGGAGGGTGTCGAAGTACGTGTCGGGCAGCCGCAGGGCCTCGGCGACGGCGTACTGGAAGGGGCCGGCGCTGACGTAGGTGAGGTACTGCTTCGCGGTGCGCACGGCCGCGACCAGGTCCGGGCTCGCGGTGACCCAGCCGACCTTCCAGCCGGTGAAGGAGAAGGTCTTGCCGGCGGAGGAGATGGTGACGGTGCGTTCGCGCATGCCGGGCAGGGCCGCGAGGGGGTGGTGGACGGCGCCGAAGACCAGGTGCTCGTAGACCTCGTCGGTGACGACCAGCAGGTCGTGCTCGACGGCGAGCGCGGCGACGGCGGAGAGCTCCTCTGCGGTGAGGACGGTGCCGGTGGGGTTGTGCGGGGTGTTGATCAGCAGCAGCCGGGTGCGCGGGGTGATCAGGGCGCGCAGCTCGTCCAGGTCGGGGCGGAAGGCCGGGGCCCGCAGGGTGAGCGGAACCCGGGTGGCGCCGGCCATCGCGATGCAGGCGGCGTAGGAGTCGTAGAAGGGTTCGAGGGCGATCACCTCGTCGCCGGGCTCCAGCAGGGCCAGCAGGGTGGCGGCGATGGCCTCGGTGGCGCCGGCGGTGACCAGCACCTCGGTGTCCGGGTCGTGGGCGAGGCCGCGGAAGCGCTGCTGGTGCTCGGCGATCGCGGTGCGCAGCTCGGGGATGCCGGGGCCGGGCGGGTACTGGTTGCCCCGGCCGTCGCGCAGGGCCCGTACGGCCGCCTCGCGGACCTCCTCGGGCCCGTCGGTGTCGGGGAATCCCTGGCCGAGGTTGATCGAGCCGGTGGCCGTGGCCAGGGCCGACATCTCGGCGAAGATCGTCGTGCCCATCCCGGTCAGTCGGCGGTTCAGCAGCGGCCTGGTACCCATCGGTGGCTCCTCACGGCTCGTCGTCAGGGCCATCCTGGGTCAGCCGGGGGCCGGGGACAAGAACGGCCCACCACCGGCGCGGAGGGCGGTGGCGGGCCGGACCGGAGTGCCGGGACGGGATCAGGCCTCGTCGGTGCCCTCGGTGCCCTCGCCGTCCTCGCCCTCGATCTCGTTCTGGAGGCCGAGGCGCTCGACGATCCACTGCTCGAAGCCGACCGCGGCCTGGGTCCAGTTGGCGGTGGTGGTGACGAAGTAGTCCAGGTTGACGCCGGTGCCGACGATCATCTGGGCCTCGCCGATCAGGCGGACCACGCCGTCCTCGTGGGTGTGGGTGTAGACCTTGGGCCAGAGGGTCTCGCGGTTCCACTCGTCGATCAGGTCGAGGATCTCGCCCTTCTTCTCCAGCGGGTAGGCGCGGTCGTAGAAGGCGCGCACCGCGAAGAGCTCCTTCTGCTCGCCGCGGAACATGTAGTAGACGCGGAAGCCCTCCCAGGGGGCGGTGAGGTCGCCCTCCTCGTCCACGACGTGCTTGAGCTGCATCTGGTCCAGCAGCTGGGTGACCAGGGCCTGGTCCGGGACGACGATCGGCGGCGGGCCGGCCGGCCGCCCGCCCTGGCCGCCGGGCTGGCCGCCCTGGGGAACGCCGAAGGACGGGATGGACGACGGGTCGATGCTCATGGGGGTCCTCTTCCTCAGTGCACGTGGTGGCCGGCAATGAGAGGCCGCCCTTTCCACCTCCCATCCTGCCTCATCCGGGGCTCCGCTCACAGGGGCGGCCGAGGGGCGCGTCGATCTTCGTCGGGCGTTCCTCCCGCCGTCGTGCGGCGGCTCCGGCGGCGGTGGGAAGGGTGTCGGTCACCGAGGGTGTGCGGGGCTCGGGCCGGGGGTGGGAACCCCGGTGGGGTGTGGGCCCGCGCAGGGGCGCGCGTGAGCCACGTCACGCGCCCGGCGCGCTGGTTCGGCTGCTGTCCCGGCCGGATGCGGTTAGCGTGCGACGGAACTCGCTTCGATCAAATCCCGGCCCGGCCGGGGGAGTTGAGCTGTCCTGAGGTGGACTGTCCGGAATTGAGGGGGGAACAGGAGTGGGTGGAGCGGCGACGGGGGACGGCGCGGCGCTCGGGGCGCTGCTGCGGAGCATCCGGCTGGACCGGGGCATGACGCAGGAGCAGCTGGGCGAGGCGACCGGGCTGAGCGTGCGGTCGATCCGGGACCTGGAGCGGGGGGTGTCCTGTCCGCGGGTGTCCACGCTCAGGCTGCTGACCCAGGCCTGGCGCCTGCCGGACGTCCAGGTGGCCGAGCTGCACCGGCTGGCGCGCAGCGGGCGGGACCGGACGCGGCGGCTGCTGCGACAGGCGGCGGCGGAGTGACGGCGGCCGCTCCGGCGGCCGGGTGGCGGGCCCGGCGCGGCCGGAAGGCGCGGAACGGGCCGCCCCCGCCGCCGGAGCGGAGGGCGCGGCCCGGGTGCCGGACGCCCGGCGGTGCTACTTCTCCAGCGGCCCCCGGCCGCGGACGGTCAGGCGGTCGCCCGCCTCGTCCTGCTCGACCAGGACGGTGTCCCCGTCGTGCACCGCGCCGGACAGGATCGCCCGGGCCAGCTGGTCGCCGATCGCGGACTGCACCAGCCGGCGCAGCGGGCGGGCGCCGTACGCCGGGTCGTAGCCGGTGAGCGCCAGCCAGTCGCGGGCGGCCGCGGAGACCTCCAGGGTGAGCCGCCGCTCCCGCAGCCGCTCGCCCAGGCGGGCCACCTGGAGGTCGACGATCCGGCTCAGCTCGCCGGTGCCCAGCGGCTCGAAGACCACGATGTCGTCCAGCCGGTTGAGGAACTCCGGCTTGAACGCGGACCGGACGGCGCCCAGCACCAGCTCCCGCTTGCGTTCCTCCGGGGTGGCCGGGTCCACCAGGTACTGGCTGCCCAGGTTGGAGGTGAGGATCAGGATGGCGTTGCGGAAGTCCACCGTGCGGCCCTGCCCGTCGGTGAGCCGCCCGTCGTCCAGCACCTGGAGCAGGACGTCGAAGACCTCCGGGTGCGCCTTCTCCACCTCGTCCAGCAGCACCACGCTGTACGGGCGGCGGCGGACGGCCTCGGTGAGCTGGCCGCCCTCCTCGTAGCCGACGTACCCGGGCGGGGCGCCGACCAGACGGGAGACCGAGTGCTTCTCGCCGTACTCGCTCATGTCGATCCGGACCATCGCCCGCTCGTCGTCGAACAGGAAGTCGGCCAGGGCCTTGGCGAGTTCGGTCTTGCCGACACCGGTCGGGCCGAGGAACAGGAAGGAGCCGGTCGGGCGGTCCGGGTCGGCGACGCCGGAACGGGTGCGCCGCACCGCGTCCGAGACGGCCTGCACCGCCTCCTGCTGGCCGATCAGGCGCCGGCCCAACTCCTCCTCCATGCGCAGGAGTTTGGCGCTCTCGCCCTCCAGCAGCCGGCCGGCCGGGATGCCCGTCCAGGAGGCGACCACGTCGGCCACGTCGTCCGGGCCGACCTCCTCCTTGACCATCGAGGTCGAGGTGTCCTGGTCCGCGGCGCGCTCCTGGGCCTCGGTGAGCTCCGCCTCGGCGGCCGGGATCTCGGCGTACATCAGCTTGGACGCGCGCTCGAAGTCCCCGTCGCGCTGTGCGCGTTCGAGCGCACCGCGCAGGTCGTCCAGCCGCTCCTTGAGCTCGCCGACCCGGTTGAGGCTCTTCTTCTCCTGCTCCCAGCGCGCCGTCAGCACGCTCAACTGCTCGTTCCGGTCGGCGAGGTCGCGCCGCAGCCGGGCCAGCCGGTCCACCGAGGCCGGGTCGGACTCCTTCTCCAGGGCCAGTTCCTCCATCCGCAGCCGGTCCACGGAGCGCTGGAGTTCGTCGATCTCGACCGGGGAGGAGTCGATCTCCATCCGCAGCCGGGAGGCCGCCTCGTCGACCAGGTCGATCGCCTTGTCGGGCAGGAAGCGGGAGGTGATGTAGCGGTTGGACAGGGTGGCCGCGGCGACCAGGGCGGCGTCCGAGATCTGCACCTTGTGGTGCGCCTCGTACCGGCCCTTGAGGCCGCGCAGGATGGCGATCGAGTCCTCCACGCTGGGCTCGCCGACCAGCACCTGCTGGAAGCGGCGCTCCAGGGCCGGGTCCTTCTCGATCCGCTCGCGGTACTCGTCCAGCGTGGTGGCGCCGACCATCCGCAGCTCGCCGCGGGCCAGCATCGGCTTGAGCATGTTGCCCGCGTCCATCGCGGAGTCGCCGCCGGCGCCCGCGCCGACCATGGTGTGCAGCTCGTCGATGAAGGTGACGACCTGGCCGTCGGAGGCCTTGATGTCGTTCAGGACGGCCTTCAGCCGCTCCTCGAACTCGCCGCGGAACTTGGCGCCCGCGACCATCGCGCTGAGGTCCAGTGCGACCAGCCGCTTGCCGCGCAGCGACTCCGGCACGTCGCCGGCCACGATGCGCTGGGCCAGGCCCTCGACCACGGCGGTCTTGCCGACGCCCGGCTCGCCGATCAGCACCGGGTTGTTCTTCGTCCGGCGGGAGAGCACCTGGACCACCCGGCGGATCTCGTGGTCGCGGCCGATCACCGGGTCGAGCTTGCCGTCCCGGGCGGCCTGGGTGAGGTCGGTGCCGTACTTCTCCAGCGCCTTGTAGGTGCCCTCCGGGTCCGGTGAGGTGACCCGGCCGCTGCCCCGGACGTCCTTGAACGCGGCGAGCAGCGCCTTCGGCGTGGCGCCCTGGTGCGCCAGCAGCTCGGCCACCTGGCCGCCCTCGGCGGCCAGGCCGACCATCAGGTGCTCGGTGGAGACGTACTGGTCGTCCAGGTCGTTCGCGCGCCTGCCGGCCTCGGTGAGCACCGCGACGGTGTCCCGGGCGAGCTGGGGCGCGGCGACCGTCGAGCCCATCGCGCTGGGCAGCGCGGCCGCCTGGCGGCGGGCCTCGGCGTCGACCCGGGCGACGTCGGCCCCGACCGCCTCCAACAGGGGCCGGGCGATGCCCTCGGGCTGCTCCAGCAGGGCGATCAGGATGTGCACCGGCCTGACGTCCGGGTTGCCGGCCGTGCCCGCCTGCCGGATGGCGGCGGACAGGGCGTCCTGCGTCTTGGTGGTGAACTTGCTGGCGTCCACTGCTGGGGGGTCCTCCCTCGTCGTCCTTCACTACTGCTGCGTACAGCATGCACTAAGTTGAGTCTATTCCGCTCAACTTTCTCTTCTTCGGTCCTCGTCCCAACTTCTCGGTGAATGTTTGACCGACCGCCGGGTCAGCCCCAGCAGCTCCCGGGCCGGACCGCCCGGCCGCTGCCCGGCCGGCCAGACCGCGCGCAGCGGCCGCCGCAGGTCCAGCTCCGCCACCAGCGGCACCTCGACCAGCCGCCGGGTGGCCAGCTCCTCCGTCACCGCCAGCTCGCTCAGGCAGACCGGCCCCGCCCCGGTCATCGCCGCCGCCTTCAGCGCGGTGGACGAGGCCAGCTCCATCCGCGGCCGCGCCACGCCCCCGTACGGCCGCAAGGCCATCTCCAGCACCTCCCGGGTGCCCGAGCCGGGCTCGCGCAGCGCCAGCGGGGCGGCCGCCAGCTCGGCCCCGGTCAGCGGGGCGCGGCGGCGCGCCCACGGGTGCCCGGGTGCCACCACGACCACCAGCCGGTCGGCGGCCACCACCACGCCGGCCAGCCCGGGCGGGGTGGTGGGGCCCTCGACGAAGCCGAGGTCGGCGTCCCCGTCCAGGACGTGCCCGGCGACCTCCGCCGAATTCGCCGTCCGCAGCGTCACCGCCGTCCCCGGGCTGGCCTCGGCCAGGCCCAGCAGCCAGCCGGGCATCAGGTACTCGGCGACCGTCAGACTGGCCACCACCCGCAGCTTGGCGTCCCGCCGCTCGCGCAGCGCGTCGATCCCGGCGTCCAGCGCCTGCGCCGCCTCCACCACCTGCCGGGCCCACTCGACCACCAGCCGGCCCGCCTCGGTCGGCCGGCTGCCCCGGGGCGAGCGGTCCAGCAGCGGGACGCCGACCTGCCGCTCCATGCCCTTGATCCGGGCACTGGCGGTCGGCTGGGTGACGCCCAGCTCGGCCGCCGCCCGTCCGACACTGCCCAGCCGGGCCACCGCGAGCAGCAGTTCCAGGGCGCCGAGTTCGGGGACGTGCGGGGAGAGGGCCATAGGTTCAGGCTATGCCCCCATAGAAGCCCCGGCGCTACCGGCCGCCCGGCCTTCGGGCGACGGTGGGGACATGTCCACTTTGGCCGGTATCCGCCCCCTCGCCCACCCCGCCGTCCACCGCCGGCCCGACCTCGCCCAACTCGGCCCCAACTGGTACGCCGCCGTGATGGGCACCGCGATCCTGGCGAACGGAGCCGCTGTGCTGCCGGTGCGGCCGCCCGGGCTCACCACCTTCGGCGAGGTGATGTGGGCGCTCGCGCTGGCCGCCCTGCTGGTGCTGGCCGGGGCCCGGCTGGTCCACCTGACCCGGCACCGCGAGGCGGCCCGCGCCCAGCTGCTGGACAACCCGGCCACCGCGGTCTTCTACGGCTGCCCGCCGATGGCGCTGCTGGCGGTCGGGCTGGGCACCCTGCTGCTCGGCTCCCGCGTCATCGGCACCGGCCCGGCGGTCGCCCTGGACGCGGTGCTGTGGACCCTCGGCACCCTGTACGCGCTGGCCGTGGCCGGCGGCATCCCGTACCTGATGATCACCCGGCACCGGCTCTCCGCCCTGGAGGCCAACCCGACCTGGCTGCTGCCCGTGGTCGCCCCGCTGGTCGCCTCCGCCTGCGGCCCCGCACTCGTCCCCCACCTGCCGGCCGGGACGGCCCAGCAGGCCATGCTGTACGGCTGCTGGGCGCTGTTCGGGATCGGCCTGCTGGCCACCCTGGTGCTGCTGCCGGTGGTGTTCACCGGACTGCTCCACAGCAAACTGCCCGCCCTGGCGCTCACCCCCTCGCTGTTCCTGGTGCTCGGCCCGCTCGGCCAGTCCGTCACCGCGGTCCACCAGCTCGCCGACGCCGCCCGCCCGGTGCTGCCCGCGCTGGCGCCCGCCATGGTCGACCTCGCCGAGCTGTACGGCGTGGCGGTGATCGGCGTCGCCATGCTCTGGCTGGCCGTCGCGCTCACCGCCAACCTGCGGGCCCGGCGGGCCGGGATGCCGTTCGCGATGACCTGGTGGGCGTACACCTTCCCGGTCGGCACCTGCGTCACCGGAGCCTCCGCGCTCGCCCGGCACACCGGCTTCGGGGGCTTCAGCGGCCTGGCCGTCGGCCTGTACCTGCTGCTGGCGCTCGCCTGGGTGCTCGCCGCGGGCGGCACCGCCGCCGGGCTGGCACGGGGCCGGCTGCTGGCCCGCTGAGGCGGCGCCGGACCCCCGGGGCCTGCGTGAACGCGCGGCTCAGGAGCGCGCGGCCGGTGCAGGAACGCGCACGGCCGGGCAACGGTGCTGCCGGGTGGTGCCGACGCCCCCGACCCGCCCCGGTTCCACCGGAATCCACCCCGCCGTCGGGACCGTCGCGCCCGCGGCCGGATGCAGGTAGCTGCAATTGCGCGAACATGCACTCGGGCGGCACTTGTTCACCGGCCGTCACGCTGTGAGGGTGGAGACGCGCCAAGTCGTCCGGGCAACCGCAGCCCGATGGTGGCGACACGCTCTTCGATGCTGACCGCAGGCGCGACATCCCGCGCCGGTGGAACGGGGGGGAAGAGCGCCGGGCCGGGGTCCATGTGTGGTGATGGCCCCCGGACCGGATCCCGTCGAGGCGTTGCTGCTCCGCCTCGACGGGAGCGCCTTGACTGGCGTACCGATGGCGGTCCCCGGACGACCCGGCGTGCGACGGCACCCGGGCCCGGGGTCCGCCGTCCCACCCGGTACCGTGACCGCCTGATCCATGATCACGCCGTACCGGCCCACCGGGCCGTGAGCCCGCCGGGCCCGCCGGTGCCACGGCTCGTGCGGCGGGGAGCACGGGCAGACCAGGGGAGAGGCGTTCGGCAGGGAGAGTGCGACGTGACGGCGGAACCGGCGGTCACACCGCACCACGGGCCCGTGGGCGAGGAGCCCGACGAGGCCGCCCGGCAGCTCTACCTGGCCATCATCGCCGAGGGCGGCCGCGTCCCCACCGGTGAGGTCGCCGACGTCGACCGGGGAGCGCTCCAACAACTCATCGACATCGGCCTGTTGATGGTCAACCGGATGGACCGCTGCTACACCGCGGTCAGCCCGCGCTCGGTCAGCGACCGCCTCGGCGCCGAACTGCGCAGCGAGGCCACCCGGCTGCTGGTCCGCGCGGAGAACCTCCCGGGCGCCCTGGACGGCCTCACCCGGGCCTACGACGCGATGCCCCGCCCGACCGACCGGGCCGGCGGCGCCGTCCACGTCGAGGGGCACGTCCACATCCGCCAGCGGATCTCCCAGCTGGTCTCCGACTGCCGCTCCGAGGTCCTCACCGCCCAGCCCGGCCACCGGCCCGCCGACACCCTCCAGGTCGCCCTCCTCCAGGACGTCCAGCTGCTCCAGCGCGGCTGCTCGCTGCGCACCATCTACCAGCCGGTCGCGCTCGCCGACCCGCCCGCCCTCGCCTACGCCGAGGAGGTCATCCGGCACGGCTCGCTCATCCGGGTGCTCGACGAGCCCTTCCAGCGGCTGATCGTCTTCGACCGCTCCGTCGCCGTGATCTCCGCCAACGACGACAACAGCACGGCCGCCTTCATCACCGACCCGGCCACCATCACCTACCTGGTCGGCACCTTCGAACGCGACTGGGCGCGCGCCGACACCGCCGAGGCCGCCACCCTCGGCCAGGCACCCGCCCGCACCGTCCCCGACCGGGTCGGAAGGCTGCTCGCCCGCGGCCTCACCCAGCGCGCCGTCGCCACCCGGCTGGGCCTGAGCGAACGCACCGTCGCCGCCCACATCTCCCGGCTGCGCGACCGCTACGGCGCGCAGACCCTCTTCCAGCTCGGCTGGCTGATGCGAGGCGCCCGTGATGACCGATGAGCCGGGCCCGGCCGAGCGGGCCCTCTACCTCGCCGCCGTCCGGGGCGGCGGCCGGCTGCGCCCCGAGGACCTCGCCCCCGCCGACCGGCCCACCCTGGCCGCCCTCGTCGCCCGCGGCCTGCTCACCCCCACCGCCACCGGCTGGACCGCCGCCAGCCCGCGCGCCCTCGGCGACCGGATCGGCCTGGAACTGCGCACCCGCGCCGTCCGCCTGCTGCGGCACGCCGAGCGGCTCCCGGGCACCCTCGGGCCGCTGTCCCGCGCCTACGACGAGGCGCGCGGTCCGGTCGGGGGGCCGCCGGCGGCCGGTTCCCGGGCCGTTGGTTCCGTCGGCTCCCCGGCCACAGGCTCCCCGGCCGTCGCCCGCGGCGGCACCGTCGTCGGCGCCGCCGAGGTCCGCGGGCGGGTCAGCGAGCTCGTCTCGGAATGCCGGGAGGAGGTCCTGGCCGCCCAGCCCGGACCGCGGCCGCTCGAAGGCCTCCGGATGGCCCTCGCCCAGGACCTCTCGCTGCTCCGCCGCGGCTGCTCGCTGCGCACCCTCTACCAGCCGGTCACCCTCGCCGACGCCGCCGTGCGGAGCCAGGTCGTCCTGCGCACCGGGCAGGGCGCCCGGGTGAGGGTTCTCGCCGAGCCCTACGAGCGGGTGCTGGTCTTCGACCGCGCGGTGGCCGTGATCCCCGCCGCCGAGGACCTCAGCCGGGCCGCCTTCCTCACCGACCCCACCACCGTCGCCTACCTCGCCGCCCAGTTCGAACGCGACTGGGCCCGCGCCACCCCCGCCGGCCGCCACCTCGACCAGCCGTCCGTCACCACCGTGCGGATCGGCCGGCTGCTCGCCCGCGGCCTCACCCAACGGGCCGTCGCCACCCGGCTGGGCGTGAGCGAACGCACCGTCGCCGCCCACATCTCCCGGCTGCGCGACCGCTACGGCGCCCACACCCTCTTCCACCTCGGCTGGCGGCTGCGGGGCGAGCACCATGACTGACACGCCCGCCACCCCGCCCGCTGCCGCCCGCGGCCTCCACCTCGCCGTCCTGCACGAGGGCGGCCGGGTGCGGGCGGCCGAAGGCGGCGCGGAGGACGGGCCGGTGCTCCGACGGCCGGT
Source organism: Kitasatospora sp. NPDC054795 (assembly GCF_053611565.1). Lineage (NCBI taxonomy): Bacteria > Bacillati > Actinomycetota > Actinomycetes > Kitasatosporales > Streptomycetaceae > Kitasatospora > Kitasatospora sp. NPDC054795. Next base: position 13,329 of record NZ_JBSHAP010000111.1, on the reverse strand, counting down.
GGAACTCGGGCTGCCGGTAGCGCAGTTGGTGGACGGTTCGTACAGCGCGGTGGATCCCCGGGCGGTCGGCGAGCGGATCGGAGGCGACCTCCCGGCGGCCTGTTCCGACGCGCCCACCGCCGGGTTCGCCCGGCGGTCGACGCAGGTCGGCAGGCTGCTCGCCCGCGGCCTCACGCAGCGGGCGAGCGGCCTGCCGGATGGGGCCTGAGCGAGCACACGGTGGCCGGTCACATCGCCCGGCTGCGTGAGCTGTACGACGCGGAGACGCTGTTCCAGTGGGGCCGGCGGCTGCGGGGATCCCGGACGGGGGAGTCCGGTGGGTGGCCGCCGGTCAGCCGGTGGCGGCGCCGGTCGGCCAGTAGCCGGGGACGGCGGGCTGCTGCCGGGGGACGTTGAACTGCTCGCCGGGGGCGGTCCAGAAGCCCTCGCGCAGGGAGAGCGCCATGCCCGCCCAGTCGAGCGCGGTCTCGACCGTGTGGTTGAGGGCCTCCTGCGACCAGGTGTCGTCGAAGACCAGCGGCAGGACGGGGGCGACCTGCTCGATGGTGGCGATCAGCGGGTTGTGGGTGATGGCCTCGTCGACCAGGAGGACGATCGGCTTGCGCAGCGCCGACGCCCAGCCGAGCTCCAGGCTCACGCCGGCCGAGAGGGGGGCGCCGACGTAGGCGAACACGAGGTCGGCGGACTGGAGAGCGCGGAAGTCGGAGGGGACGCGGGGCTCCGGCGCGCGGCCGGAGATGGTCCAGGCGTCGCTGTGGTGCGCGCTGTACACGGCGGCACCGCTGCGCAGGAGGGTGGTGCGGAGCGTCGTCAGCCGCGTCCGGCTGGCGAGGGTCACCACGCTGTCGGCCGGCCCGGTCAGTCGCATCAGCGGGGCGGCCAGGAACACACGTGCACGCCGACCCTCAGGGGCCTGGCTGTCGTGGTGACGCAGGTAGGGCTCGGTCATGTCGACTCCGGGGAAAGGCCGACCGGGGGAGTGAGTGTCGGCGATGCGTTGGATGTGGTCTGCTCGGTGGGCTGATGCCGCTGCTGAACGGTTTAGTATTTGACGGTACATTGGCAAGGTGTGGCGCCCTGCCGAGACCATTGAGGGCGAACTGATCGTCCATCGCATCTCCGTGTCGCGTCCAGAGTTGGCCTGTGTCATCTGGATGACTGGCAGAGAGATGACGCACACCCCCGCATGCGGAAGCAGGTGACAGTCTCCCCCTGGCGTGGCACCATGTGGACCGTTATCCTGCTTGACGCTTCTAGTGGCGATTCTCCAGAAAAGTGAGGGCGTGACTGATATGCACCAATTTGTCCGCGTGGTTGTGCTTTCATTGGTTGCCGTCGCCGCCGTGCTCGGTGCCGGCTCTCTCGTGAGCGCTGCCGACTCGCACGACGCGATTGCCGTCAATGCCGCCGTGAGCATCGCAGACGACATCTCCTGGCAGTGAGCACGGCCGGGTAACTGCACGGCCGCGTGCCAGATTATTGACGGACCCGCCTGAAGCCGGCCGGGCGAGTCAGTCGGAAGTCTCCTGCGCCTTTCGGCCGAGGACATATCCGAGTTGGAATAGCGAGTCGACTTTGTAGTCGTCTCGCATTTCGGCTATATGTCTGGCCAATGTCCGCTCGCTAATTCCCAGGCGTCGCGCGATAACTCGGTGATTGGTTCCTTCGAGCATCTGGTCAATGATCGTCTGACGCAGGCGTGATACGACCTGCTGCGGCACTGTGCGGTCGCCCTCGAATTCCAGGGCCCGGCTCCAGTACTGCTCGAAGACCTCCTTGGCAAGATAGTCGACGACGGCAGGGTCGTAGATGAAGGCCGCGAGGCTCATGTCATCGTCGATCGGGATCACTGCCACGCGCCGATCCATCACTATGAGCCGCGTATAGGGCTCGTCAAGAGTGCGGTACTGGCCGCCGACTTGGGCGAGTGTGGCGACGTAATCCCTGGTCGGCTGGTGGTATCGGGTACTGGCGTGGTAGATCGTCCGCATCTTCGTCCCACTGCGGAGCGTCTCCAGATCGTATGCGATCATTCCGGCGAGAAGATCCGGCTGCCGGGGGCCGCCGGGTTGAAGCGCCAGGGCCTCCTCGAACCCGGAACCCCTGAACTGCTCCAGCCGCTGCCGAATGAGAGCCTTCCCCCGTACATGCTCTATGGATCCTCCGGACCGCTTCGGGGTGTGGAATTCCCGGGCGAGATCCTGCAGTTCGGAGGGGAGCGATACGGCGCGTGACAGGAGTTCCAGCGCCTGACGCTGCCACGAATGGCTGAGGCTTGTCGAGAGCTGCGCGGGGTCGGCGGCCACGAAAACATTCGGATCATCGCTGTCGGGTATGAGAAGGCCGATCCTCAGCAGCTCGTCCCGCGCGGGGTCATCCTGGTCGACATCGGAGTCCAACGGCAGTTTGCCGTCCCCTCGGATGACGGCGAGATATAGCTCCCGTGCTTCTGGCGAGAGGATGGTCAAGCTGGCGGCAAGGGGTTGCTCTCGTCCACTCATTCGCGACTCCTTGCCGTTACCGTGCTACCTGCGTCCCATCAGCGCTGGTGCTGAACGAGTTTTAGCATGCCAGATCTGGTGAGTCCCCCGGAGAGGGAATACGACCGCACTCTCTCACCGCACGGCAGCCGCCGGCACCCCCCGAGAGGAGGGGCCGGCGGCCGGTGGGTGATTCGGTCAGCGCTTGGGGCGCCAGACGACGAGGGCGCTGGACTGCGGGGTGGGGGGCTGGTACGGGACGAGGTCGCGCCGGTAGGAGGCGTGGACGGCGGCCTCGCGCTGCTGGAGGGCGGTGGCGGCGCCCTCCAGGGAGTCGACCAGTTCCGCGATCCGGGACCGCAGGGCGGTGACCTGGTTCTCCAGCTCGATGATCCGCTTGATGCCCGCCAGGTTGATGCCCTCGTCCTGGGAGAGCCGCTGGACCTCGCGCAGCTGCTGGATGTCGCGCGCGGAGTAGCGGCGGCCGCGGCCGGCGGTGCGGTCGGGGCAGACCAGGCCGAGGCGGTCGTACTGACGCAGGGTCTGCGGGTGCAGACCGGACAGTTCGGCGGCCACGGAGATGACGTACACCGGAGTGTCCTCGGTGAGGACGTACGTCGGCGGGGCCGCGGCGGCGCGGCGGGTGCGGCGGGGGCCGGCACCGGGCAGGCCCTCGCCGAGGCCGGGGCCGATCGGGGTGTCGGGGTCGATCGGGTTCATCGGGGACATCGGGGACATCTGGTCGTCACGCTCCCTTCGCCGCCCGGAACAGGGCGGCGCGCGGATCGTCGGAGGCGGTGGCCTCGCGGTACTGCTCAAGGGCGTTCAGCGCGTCGCCGGTGACGTGCTGGGGCACCACGACCTCGACGGTGACGAGGAGGTCGCCGCGGGTGCCGTCCTTGCGGGTGGCGCCCTTGCCGCGGGCGCGCATGGTGAGGCCGTTGGCGCTGCCCGGGGGCAGCTTGAGCTTCACGGTCGGGCCGTTCAGCGTGGGCACCTCGATGGTGGCGCCGAGCGCGGCTTCGGGGAAGGCCACCGGGACGGTGACGGTGAGGTTGTCGCCCTTGCGGCCGAAGACCGGGTGGGGGTCGACGTGCACGGTCACGTAGAGGTCGCCGGGCTGCCCGCCGCGCTCGCCCTGGGCGCCCTTGCCCTTGAGCCGGATGCGCTGGTCGGCCTGGACGCCGGCCGGGATCCGGACCTGCATGGTGCGGGCCGAGCTGGCCCGGCCGCTGCCGTGGCAGTCGGGGCACGGGTCGTCGACGATCATGCCCCGGCCGCGGCAGTCCTTGCACGGCTCGGAGAGGGCGAAGGCGCCCTGGCCGCGGCTGACGGTGCCCGCGCCGACGCAGGTCGGACAGACCCGCGGGGTGGTGCCGGACTTGGCGCCGGTGCCGTTGCAGCCCCGGCAGGGGGCCTGGCTGGTCATCCGCAGCGGGACGGTCGCGCCGTCCACCGCCTCCTCGAAGGAGAGCGTCACCTCGGTCTCGACGTCGGCGCCGCGCCGGGGCTGGGCCTGCCGGGTGCCGCCGCGGTTGAAGAGGCCGCCGAACACGTCGCCGAGGCCGCCGCCGGCCTGGCCGGCGCCGCCCTGGCTGCCGCTGAAGAGGTCACCGAAGTCGAAGCTGTAGCTGCCGTTGCCGCCGGGGCCGCCGCCGGCCCGGAAGCCGCCGTTGGCGAAGAGGCTGCGGGCCTCGTCGTACTCCTTGCGGCGCTTCTCGTCGGAGAGGACGTCGTACGCCTCGGAGATGTCCTTGAACCGCTCCTCGGCCTTGGAGTCACCCTTGTTGGCGTCGGGGTGGAACTCGCGCGCGAGCTTGCGGTAGGTCTTCTTGATCTCGGTGGCGGTGGCGTCCTTGGGCACGCCGAGGACCTTGTAGTAGTCCTTCTCGACAAAGTCCTTGCCACTCATGGCTTCCGCCACCTCCCGATGTCCATCGTCACTGTGCTGTCAACAGCCGGTGAGCAAACGGCTGCTGACAGAGCGCTGCGGAGCCGGCCGCCGTACTGGCCGGCGTACGACTCCGCAGCGCACTGGTTGTCAGCTGTCACAGGTTGTCAGCTGTCCGAGCCACCGTCGGACTTGTCCGTGTCGGCGGACTTCGGCTCGGCGTCCGGGGAGGACGCCTGGCTGCCGGGCTGGGGCTCCGCGACGGCCACCATCGCCGGGCGGATGATCCGCTCGCCGATGCGGTAGCCGGGCTGGAGGACCTGCACGCAGGTGTCCTCGGTGACGTCCGAGGAGTAGCTGTGCATCAGCGCCTCGTGCATGGTCGGGTCGAAGGGCTCGCCCTCCTTGCCGAACTGCTGCAGGCCCAGCTTGGCGACGACCGTCTCCAACGACTCGGCGACGGACTTGAAGCCGCCCGTGACCTCGCCGTGCTCGCGGGCGCGGCCGATGTCGTCCAGGACCGGGATCAGCGACTCCAGGATGTTGGAGACGGCGATCTCGCGGACGGTCAGCCGGTCGCGCTCGACGCGCTTGCGGTAGTTCTGGTACTCGGCCTGGAGGCGCTGGAGGTCACCGGTGCGCTCGGCGAGCTCGCGCTTGGCGGTGGCGAGGTCGTCCGAACCGGATTCCCCGGAGCCGGCCGCGGCGGCCTCCTCGGCAGCCTTGATCACGGCCTCTTCGGCGGCGGAGTCGTCGCCGGGCTTACCGCCCTGCGGCTTGTCCGTCATGCCGCACCGCCCTTGGGCTTCTCGTCGTCCACGATCTCGGCGTCGACGACGTCGTCGTCCTTGGCCTGGGCGGAGTCACCGGAGGGGGCGGCACCGGCAGCGGCGTCGGCGTTGGCGTACAGCGCCTGGCCGAGCTTCTGCGCGGTGGTGGAGACCTTCTCCGAGGCCTCGCGGATCTTCGCGATGTCCTCGCCCTTCAGGGCCTCCTTGAGCTCGCCGATGGCGGTCTCGACCTCGGTCTTGACGTCGCCCGGCAGCTTGTCGGCGTTGTCGGCGATGAACTTCTCGGTCGAGTAGACGAGCTGCTCGGCGGAGTTGCGGGTCTCCACGGCCTCGCGGCGCTTGTGGTCGTCCTCGGCGTACTGCTCGGCCTCGCGGCGCATGCGGTCGACCTCGTCCTTCGGCAGCGAGGAGCCGCCGGTGACGGTCATCTTCTGCTCCTTGCCGGTGCCGAGGTCCTTGGCACCGACGTGCATGATGCCGTTGGCGTCGATGTCGAAGGTGACCTCGATCTGCGGCAGGCCGCGCGGCGCCGGCGGCAGGCCGGTCAGCTCGAACATGCCGAGCTTCTTGTTGTACGCGGCGATCTCGCGCTCGCCCTGGTAGACCTGGATCTGCACGGACGGCTGGTTGTCCTCGGCCGTGGTGAAGATCTCGGAGCGCTTGGTCGGGATCGTGGTGTTGCGCTCGATCAGCTTGGTCATGATGCCGCCCTTGGTCTCGATGCCGAGGGACAGCGGGGTGACGTCGAGCAGCAGGACGTCCTTGACCTCGCCCTTGAGGACACCGGCCTGGAGCGCGGCGCCGATGGCGACGACCTCGTCCGGGTTGACGCCCTTGTTGGCGTCCTGGCCGCCGGTCAGCTCCTTGACGAGCTCGGCGACGGCCGGCATGCGGGTCGAGCCGCCGACGAGGACGACGTGGTCGATCTCGGAGAGCGAGATGCCGGCGTCCTTGATGACGTTGTGGAACGGGACCTTGCAGCGCTCCAGCAGGTCCGCGGTCAGCTGCTGGAACTGGGCGCGGGTGAGCTTCTCGTCCAGGTGCAGCGGGCCCTCGGCGGAGGCCGTGATGTACGGCAGGTTGATCGAGGTCTCGGAGGACGAGGACAGCTCGATCTTCGCCTTCTCGGAGGCCTCGCGCAGACGCTGCAGGGCCATCTTGTCCTTGGACAGGTCGACGCCGTGGCCGGCCTGGAAGACCTTGACCAGGTGGTCGACGACGCGCTGGTCCCAGTCGTCACCACCGAGGTGGTTGTCACCGTTGGTGGCCTTCACCTCGACGACCCCGTCGCCGATCTCCAGCAGGGAGACGTCGAAGGTGCCGCCGCCGAGGTCGAAGACCAGGATGGTCTGGTCGTCCTTGTCCAGGCCGTACGCGAGGGCGGCCGCGGTCGGCTCGTTGACGATGCGCAGGACGTTGAGGCCCGCGATCTCACCGGCCTCCTTGGTGGCCTGGCGCTCGGAGTCGTTGAAGTACGCCGGGACGGTGATGACGGCGTCGGTGACGGTCTCGCCCAGGTACGCCTCGGCGTCCCGCTTCAGCTTCTGCAGCACGAAGGCCGAGATCTGCTGGGGGTTGAAGTCCTTGCCATCGATGTTGATCTTCCACCCGGTGCCCATGTGGCGCTTGACCGAGCGGATGGTGCGGTCGACGTTGGTGACCGCCTGGCGCTTGGCCACCTCGCCGACCAGAACCTCGCCGTTCTTGGCGAAGGCCACGACGGACGGCGTGGTCCGCGCACCCTCGGCGTTCGTGATGACGGTGGGCTCGCCACCCTCCAGAACGCTGACGACCGAGTTCGTCGTACCGAGGTCGATGCCGACCGCGCGTGCCATCGTAGATACCTCCACGGAAGAGTTGAGCTTTACGGGCTCAAGGATGCATGACTCGACGGGCGGCGTCAACAGGTATGAGTGCGGCTCGCTCAACTTTGCTGAGCGGATCGGTGGGCGCCCGCCGCCGGAGTGCCCCGCCGCGCCGTGGCGGGGGTGCGCCCACGTGACTGCCGCCATAGCTTGGGAATCTTCTGGAGAACCGTTGTGCACCGGTAATGTCCGGGCCGTCGGCCCGACAAGTTACCGACCAGTACACTCGGTTCCCGAAGAACGTGGAACCGCAGAGCCTGCTCAACCGCAAAGCCGCAGGAGACGGAGAGCCGATGCAGCTAGCAGCGATCGTCATCTCGCTGGTCACATTCGTGATCGGCACCGCGCTCGCCGCCCGTGCGGCGTTGTACATCTACAAGGTGGTCCGCACCGGTGCGCCGGACCCCACCCGCTTCGGGCAGCCCGCCCAGCGGGTGAAGACCGTCGCGACCGAGTTCGTCGGCCACACCAGGATGAACCGCTGGGGGATCGTCGGGATCGCCCACTGGTTCGTCGCGGTGGGCTTCTTCAGCCTGGTGCTGACCATCGTCAACGCCTTCGGCCAGCTCTTCGACGCCGACTTCGCGCTGCCGATCATCGGCCACTGGATGATCTGGCAGCTCTTCGTCGAGCTGGTCGGCACCCTGACCACCCTGGGCATCCTGGTCCTGATCGTGATCCGGCTGATGAGCCTGCCGTCCCGGTCGGGCCGCAAGTCCCGGTTCGCCGGCTCGATCGCCTGGCAGGCCTTCTACGTCGAGTACACGATCCTCGGCATCGGCCTGTGCATCCTGATGCTGCGCGGCCTGGAGGGCGCCCTCAACGGCGTCGACTCGTACGGGCCGGAGCACCTGGTCTCGTACCCGCTGGTCTCCGCGCTGAGCGGCCTGTCGCACGGCACGCTGGAGAACCTGATCTACCTGTTCGCGATGCTGAAGATCTGCATCTCGTTCGCGTGGGCGACCACCATCGGCCTCAACCCCTCGATGGGCGTGGCCTGGCACCGCTTCCTCGGCTTCTTCAACATCTACTTCAAGCGCGAGGAGGACGGCGGCACCGCGCTCGGCGCCCTCCGTCCGATGACCAGCGACGGTCAGCCGATCGACTTCGAGGACCCGGCCGAGGACGCCGTCTTCGGCGTCTCCCAGGTCGAGCACTTCTCCTGGAAGGGCATCCTCGACTTCTCCACCTGCACCGAGTGCGGCCGCTGCCAGTCGCAGTGCCCGGCCTGGAACACCGGCAAGCCGCTCTCGCCGAAGCTGCTGATCATGAGCCTGCGCGAGCACGCCTACGGCAAGGCGCCGTACCTGCTGGCCGGCGGCGGCAAGGACATGGAGGGCGAGGAGAAGGCCACCTCCGAGCAGCTCAAGGACATCCCGGCGGCCGCCCTGGCCGAGGCCGCGCGCCCGCTGATCGGCACCGCCGAGGAGAACGGCGTCATCGACCCGGACGTGCTGTGGTCCTGCACCACCTGCGGCGCCTGCGTCGAGCAGTGCCCGGTGGACATCGAGCACATCGACCACATCGTCGACATGCGCCGCTACCAGGTGATGATCGAGTCCTCGTTCCCGACCGAGGCCGGGACGATGCTCAAGAACCTGGAGAACAAGGGCAACCCGTGGGGCATGGCCACCAAGGCCCGCCTGGACTGGGTCAAGGAGCTCAAGAAGGAGACCGGCATCGAGGTGCCGGTGATCGGTGAGGACATCGACCCCGCCGAGGTCGAGTACCTCTACTGGGTCGGCTGCGCCGGCGCCCTGGAGGACCGCGCCAAGAAGACCACCAAGGCCTTCGCGGAGCTGCTGCACACCGCGGGCGTGAAGTTCGCGATCCTCGGCAAGGAGGAGTCCTGCACCGGTGACTCCGCCCGCCGCCTGGGCAACGAGTTCCTGTTCCAGATGCTCGGCGCGCAGAACGTGGAGACGCTGAACGCGGCCCTGGAGGACGCCCCGGTCAAGCGGATCGTCGCCACCTGCCCGCACTGCTTCAACACCATCGCCAACGAGTACCCGCAGCTGGGCGGCCACTTCGAGGTCATCCACCACACCCAGCTGCTCCAGCACCTCATCGACGAGGGCAAGCTGATCCCGGTCAACCCGGTCGAGGGCCTGATCACGTACCACGACCCCTGCTACCTGGGCCGCCACAACAAGGTCTACAGCCCGCCGCGCGAGATCATGGACAAGGTCCCCGGTCTGCGCCAGCAGGAGATGCACCGGCACAAGGAGCGCGGCTTCTGCTGCGGCGCCGGCGGTGCCCGGATGTGGATGGAGGAGCGCATCGGCAAGCGGATCAACACCGAGCGCGTGGACGAGGCGCTGTCGCTCAACCCCGACATCGTCTCCACCGCCTGCCCGTTCTGCCTGGTGATGCTCTCCGACTCGGTCAACGGCAAGAAGAACGAGGGCGCGGCCAAGGAGCACCTGAAGGTGGTCGACGTGGCCCAGCTGCTGCTCGACTCGGTGAAGGCCCTCCCGCCGGCCGGGAGCGAGGAGCAGCCCGCGACGGTGGACGCGTAACGCCCGCCGCAGAGCCCGCTGTTCGACAGTTCTGCTACAACCGCCCGGCCCGGTGGACGCCCCGAACGCGCCCGCCGGGCCGGGCTTTTGGGCGGCCCGACGGCGCGCGCCGGTACGGCGGGCGTACGGGGAGTGACGGCAATCGCACAGGCGCCGGACGGGCATTCGGTCGGAAGCAAATACAGTAGGCCCGGACCGGCTTCGTGCCGGTCGACCCGTTCCGGACGGAAGCCCCGGACGGGTGGCGACCCGCGCCGGCCGGACGGCCGGGTCCAGACCGACGACGAGGTGTCGGCCCGCCGGGCCGGGCCGCACAGACACAAGGGGAACAGCGCAGACCATGACCGAGGCGATCATGCTGGTCGGTGGTAAGGGCACGCGACTGCGTCCGCTGACCACCCACACCCCCAAGCCGATGCTGCCGGTGGCAGGCGTCCCGTTCATCGCGCACCAGTTGGCCCGCGCGGCCGCCGCCGGCGTCACCCGCGTCGTGCTGGCCACGTCGTACCTGGCCGAGGTGTTCGAGGACCACTTCCAGGACGGCACCCCGTACGGCATCGAGCTGGTCTACCTGACCGAGCGCGAGCCGCTGGGCACCGGCGGGGCCATCCGCAACGCCGCGTCCGGGCTGACCTGCGGCCCGGACGAACCGGTCCTGGTCTTCAACGGCGACATCCTCTCCGGTGTCGACATCGCCGCCCTGCGCGACGGCCACGTGGCCGCCGGGGCCGACGTCACCCTGCACCTGACCCGGGTCGAGGACCCGCGCGCCTTCGGCCTCGTCCCGACCGACGAGGACGGGCGGGTGCTGGAGTTCCTGGAGAAGCCGGAGACCCCCGAGCAGATCGTCACCGACCAGATCAACGCCGGCTGCTACGTCTTCACCCGGTCCGTGATCGACCGCATCCCGGCCGGCCGCGAGGTGTCCGTCGAGCGCGAGACCTTCCCCGAGCTGCTGGCCACCGGCGCACTGCTGCGCGGCGTCGTCGACACCTCGTACTGGCTGGACCTGGGCACCCCGGCGGCGTTCGTCCGCGGCTCGGCCGACCTGGTGCTCGGCAAGGTCGACTCCCCGGCCGTCCCAGGCCCGACCGGCGACGCCCTGCTGCTGCCCGGTGCCACCGTCCACCCGGGCGCGGTGCTCAGCGGCGGCACCGTGGTCTCCGAGGACGCGGTGGTCGAGGCCGGCGCGATCGTCGAGGGCAGCGTGATCCTGCCGGGCGCGGTGATCGGCCCGGACACCCTGGTCAAGGACTCGATCGTGGGCGCCTTCGCCACCGTCGGCGACCGCTCGGCGCTGGACGGCGCGGTGATCGGCGACGGCGCGATCGTGGAGTCGGACAACGAGCTGCCCAACGGCATCCGGATCGCCTGCGGCACCCTGCTGCCGGTCGGCGCCGTCCGCACCACGGCCGGGCCGGGCGGCTGCCCGGCCGGCACCAGCGCGGCCGCGGCGGTGCACGGGCCGTCGGTCGGCGCGCAGCGGTAGCGCCTCCGGGGGGCTGCCGGGCTCCCGGGGGCCGTTGGGCTCCCGGGGTGCCGGGCTGTCGGGCTCCCGGGGGTCGTTCCGGCGGGTTTTCGGCCCCGTTCGTCTCAGCCTCGCTGCAAACCGGCCCCGGCTCCGTCCGGGGCCGACGCGGGCCGGGCCGGGCGGGTACCTTCGGACCGTGGCTGGTAATCGATACGACAGCGGTCAGGGCGCCGACCGTCCGCACGGCGGGTGGTCGGCCCCTCCGCCGCCGTCGGTGCCCGGGGGGCACGGGGAGACGGACGGGCCGGAGTACTTCACGGCCCCGCACGCGGCGACGCCCGGCGGGCCCGGCGGTCCGGGGCACCCGGCGGGGGACGGGTACGACCCGTACGCGGCGGACCGGCCCGGCAGCACCCGGGCCTTCCCGACCGGCGACCCGTACGCGGACGGCGGCCCGTACGCGCAGCAGCCGCCGTACGGGCCCGCGCAGGGCTACGGCCCGGACCAGGGCTACGGGCCCGACCACGGGTACGGTCCGGACCACGGGTACGGGCCCGACCAGGGGCACCACCCCGATCAGGGGTACGACCAGCAGCCGTACGGCCAGGACAACGTCGCCGTCTACCGGGCCGGCGGCCAGTCCGCCCCGCACGTCGCCGGGCCCCGGCCGCACTGGCGCGAGCTGTTCACCGGCCTGTTCCGCGCCCCGACCGCGATCTTCGACCGCACCCGCGACCACCAGGTCTGGCTGCCCGCCCTCACCGTCTCGCTGCTGTACGGCGCGCTCGCGGTGCTCGGCATTGGGCTGACCCACGACGACATCGTCAACTCGACCTTCACCGTGGCGCTGACCGGCATCCTCGCCGCCGCCATCGGCTTCACCGTGACCGGGGCGCTCTTCGGCGGGGTCACCTACGCGCTGGCCCGCCAGCTCGGCGGCGACGGCCCGTGGAAGGCGACCGTCGGCCTGGCCGCGCTGATCGGCTGGCTCACCGACGCGCCCCGGCTGCTGCTCGACCTGGTGCTGCCCTCCGGCAGCGCCGTCGTCCAGGTCGTCGGCTGGGCCACCTGGATGCTCTGCGCGTACCTGCTGACCAGCATGGTCCGGCGACTGCACGACCTGCCCTGGGGCAAGGCCGCGGCCGCCTCGGCGGTACAGCTGGTCGCGCTGCTGGTGCTGATCAAGCTGCCGACGCTGGGCTGAGCGCCCCGGCGGGCCGAGCCCTTCGGCGGGGCGGACGGCTCCGGCGGGCTTCGGCGGGCGGAACCCTTCGGCGGGCGGAACCCTTCGGCGCGCGGAAGGCAGAATGGGGGCGGGCCGCGGCCGAGCGCCGGGCCCGCCCACCCTCGTCGTCCCACCTTCACCGGAGCCAGGAATGACCCTCCCCACCACCCACGTCAGCTTCCCGGCCGGGGCGGTGACCGGCGAGTCCCCGGTGCTCGCGGTGCACCCGCTGGCCGACGGCCGGTACGCCGTCGTCACCGAGGCGACCCCGTTCCACCCGCTCGACCACACCTGGCCGGACCAGCCGGCCGACCTCGGCACCCTGACCGTGGACGGCACCGGGCTGGCCGTCGTCGACTGCCTGACCGGCGCCGTCGGCCCGGACGGCGGGGAGCTGCTGGTCGGCGCCGACATCCCGGTCCGGCGCGGTGACGAGGAGTGGTCCTGGCTGGTCCTGCACGTCCTCGACGGCGACCCCGGCGACATCGTCGGCCGCACCGCCGCGCTCGCCGTCGACGCCGACCGCCGGGGCGCCCTCAGCGCCTCGCACAGCGGCTGCCACCTGCTCGCCCTCGCCCTGAACGCCGCGCTCGCCCCGCGCTGGCGCAAGGACCCGGGCCGCTCGGACGCCTTCGGCCACCCCGACTTCGACAGCCTCGCTATGGCGAGCTCGGTGATGGACACCGCGGCCAGCACTGACACCTACCGGCTCGGCAAGTCGCTGAAGAAGAAGGGCTTCACGGTGGACGCCACCGAGGAGTTCCCGGCCCTCGCCGACGCCCTGCCGGCCCTCACCGAGGCCGTCAACGCCCGGCTGGCCGCCTGGGTCGCCGCGGACGCCCCGGTCCGCATCGAGGTGCCCGGCCCCGAGCTGACCGCCCGCCGCCAGTGGCACTGCGAGCTGCCCGAGGGCGGCGCGCAGATCTTCTGCGGCGGCACCCACCTGCACCACCTCGGCGAGCTGGCCGAGCTGCGCACCGATCTGCGGCTGTCCGAGGACGGCACCGAGCTGGTCGCCGTCACCAGCCCGAAGCGGGCCTGAGGAACGCCGCGGGCGGCCACCCCTCCTTCCGAACTCGGAAGGAGC